>JBDQPD010000173.1:0-4690 GCA_040260805.1 Myxococcota bacterium
ATCGCCCTGCGAACTTGCTGACCTTTGTCGACAACCATGACCGACCGCGACTGCTCAGCCAATGCAAGGGGGATCAAACCTTAGCCCATTTAGCGCTGAGCGTGCTCTTCGCGCTGCGCGGTACGCCGGTGATCACCTACGGCACTGAGTCGGGCCTACAAGGTGAAGCAGAGCCAGAAAACCGTGGGGACATGGTCTTTAATAAAGAGCATCCGACCTTTCGACATCTGCAGCGATTAATGCTTGAGCGCGCTCAATACCCGCTCCTCGCTAAGGGTCGAAGTCAGATCCTCAACGTCGACGGCGACCAGCTCGAGCTTTTACGCTACGATCAAGATCAGGCTTTGATCGCTGTGGTGAACCGTAGCGCTAAGGATCGTCCGCTGCGCATTGCTCAGATCCCACCGGGAACTCGGCTGCTCAGAGCCTCCCATGAAGTTCAGGTGCTGGCACACTCACTGAGCCTTCATCCGCTCGAAATTATCGAGACCTCAGCGTTCAATCAGTGGCTCAGCTCAAGCCGAGCCAAACGTTTGGTTCGGATCGTGACCCCACCAACTCAAGGTCAAATCGTTGCCGTCGGGAGCGCGCCTGAGCTTGGATCATGGGCGCCCGATCAAGCGCTTGCGTTCAGACGCCAAGGCGATGTGCTCGTCGCAACCGTCGAGCTCCCAGCAGCCGGTGTCGTCGGCGTCAAACTCGCTCGACGAGAGGCCGGAAAAATAACCTGGTCGAGTCAGCCCAATCGATACTTTGTCCCCTCTCGAATCAAGGGCGACTTGGAGCTGCAATGGTGAGTGATGCTTCGGCCGTAGAGGTCCAATTATCGGACCTAAGCTTCTCTTATCCTGGCGCAACGACGCCCACACTGAGCTCGATTAACCTGCACCTCAAGGCGCAGCAGTTCATCGTTTTAGTGGGTGAGTCAGGTTGCGGTAAGAGCACCTTGCTGCGACTGCTTGCGGGTTTAGAGCGGCCCACATCAGGTTCGATTCACTTTGATGGGCGCGACGTCACGCGGCTCGAGCCTAAAGCACGCGACGTGGCGATGGTCTTTCAAAGTTATGCGCTCTACCCGCACATGTCGGTCGCTGAGAACCTTGGGTTTCCGCTCAAGGTCGGTAAATCAAAGCCAGAGGCGATCCGCCAGCGCGTGGAGGCGATCAGTGACATGCTTGGGCTCGCCGAGCTGCTGGACCGCTTGCCTTCCGAGTTGAGCGGTGGACAACGCCAGCGAGTCGCCATCGGGCGCGCCATGGTGCGCCAGCCTTCCGTCTTCTTGTTCGATGAACCCTTGAGTAATTTGGATGCAAATTTGCGCAGCCAAATGCGCGCTGAACTTGCCGCTAGGCATCACCAGCTTGGGGTCACGACCGTGTATGTGACGCATGACCAAGTCGAGGCGATGACCTTAGCCGACCACATCGCGCTCCTAAGAGATGGGCAGGTTGAACAGTTTGATACGCCCCAAGGTTGCTTTGAGCGTCCTCAAACAGCCTATGTAGCTGGTTTCTTTGGTCAACCACCTGCCACGTTACTCAGCGGGTGCTTAAACGGTCGGCAGGTTCAAATCGGGACCACACAGCTGCAGCTTGATGTTCCCTTAACCCGCACCGTGGGCGACGTGATCGTCGGTTTGCGTAGCCACGCGCTGCGGCCGGAGCCAGGCGGTCCACTGAGCATGCGCATCACCGAGCGTGAATACACAGGCGCCGAGGTGCGATTGCATGGTCACCTCAGCGAGGATCCACAAGCTAAACTCAGCGTCACGCTCAACACCGATCAGGACACCGCTCAGCGCGGCGAGTCGCTCCAATTAAATCTAGCGCCGAAGAGTCTGCTGGTCTTTGACGCGGACACCGAGCGTACCCTTCGCACGGATCATGGCGCCTAAATGCTGGTCGCCCTCGTCCTGCTTGCGGGCGCCACGCCAAGCCCTGAACTGACGCTTTGGCATGCCTGGCGCGGCGCCGAGCGCGAAGCGCTTGAGCGCGTGCTCGAAGAGCAAGCTCCAGGGGTTCAAGCCATCGCCATGCCCTTTGACGGGTTTAGCGAGAAGATCTCCGCTGCGCTCAGCCATGGCGAAGGCCCAGATCTCTTTATCTACCCGCACGATCGACTGGGACAATGGCGTCAAGAAGGCGCTCTGCTGGCGCTCGATTCGGCGAGTGACCATCTGTCCCAAGAAGCGCTCAACGCGCTGCGCGATGGCGACGACTTGTTTGGACTGCCGCTGGCGACGAAAGCGCTGGTTCTTTTTGGGCGTCGCTCCAGCCCAGCCTTGCCCAAGGACCTCGCACAGGCGGCAGGAGGTCCCTGGGTCGCCACCAGCACCAACTCCTACTACGAAGCCTTCCCCTGGCTTGCCGCCGCTGGCGCGCGTCCCTTTGACGCCAAAGGGCGCCCCGCTCTGAACTCGCCAGAGCATCAAAAGGGACTCCAGCGGCTCAAACAACTCATCGAGCAAAAGAAACTCACCAAGGGGCTCGACTCGGCTCAAGCGCGCGCCGCGTTCATCCGTAATGAGGTGCCCTACTTACTCGATGGACCATGGGCTCTGAACGAATTGCAAAAGCACTTCGATGATCTAACGGTGCGTTCATCGCCGACCATTTTCGGGGATCAATCCCGTCCATTTGCTACGATCGAGGCGATCTTTGCCTCGGCGCACACCCTTCATCCCAACCGTGCGCGACGAGTCGCCGAGATTCTAGCCGCAGATGCCTCTGCAACGATCCGAGCCCTCCAAGCGGGACAGCTCGTACCCAATCCGAACCTGTGGGACGCAATTGAGCAGCAGTCACCGATCAGCGCTGCGCTCGCTCGCGCTCAGGCGCAGGCGATCCCCTTGCCTACAACGCCAGCGATGCGCGCGTTCTGGGGGCCCGCTAAAGACGCCATCACCGGCGTTCTTCGCCAAAACAGGGCGCCTAAGACCGCGCTGACTGAAGCCGAAGGGCGTCTGGCTCACTTGTTGGCGCCCCTGCCCAAAAGGGTTCACGCCGGACCTTGGGTCGGCGTCCTCGCGCTGCTCCTGTTAGGGTTCGCTGCGGTCATCTGGCGGCGCTGGAGCCAGTACACCGCGCCTCCCGGGCTGCCGAGCGCTGGGACCCTTGCCGTCTTTGTAGGGCCTGGCCTTGCGGCGCTCGTTTTGTTGGTGGCGACCCCGATCCTGACCGGCGTGGTGATGAGCTTCTTTGCCCACGGCAACGGGAGCTGGCACTTGGTGGGCTTAGCCAATTATCAGGCGATTTTGGTCGCCGAAGGGCTCGGGGCGACCCACCCCTTATCCTTCTGGTTCACCCTCTTTGTCACCGTCGCTTGGACCGTGCTCAATGTCGTCGCTCATGTCGGCATTGGCGTGGGCTTAGCGCTGATCCTCAACCAACCGAACCTTCGCTTTGGCACCCCCTTTCGCATCGTGTTGATTCTTCCTTGGGCGATCCCAAACTACGTCACGGCGCTCGCTTGGCGCGGTCTCTTTGACGAACAAATCGGCGCCATCAACGCCATGATCAGTCTGTTTGGTGGCAGCGGCGTCGCTTGGTGGGACCAATCGCTCACCGCTTTTGCCGCCAACCTGACCACCAACATGTGGTTGGGCTTTCCCTTCATGATGGTCACGGCGCTCGGCGCGCTCGCCAGCCTGCCCAATGACCAGATCGAGGCGGCCCGCCTAGACGGCGCGTCGGCGTGGATGCGCCTAAGGCATATTATCTTACCGCAGCTTTTACCGGCGATGATCCCGGCGATGTTGCTCGGTACCATCTGGACCTTTAATGCCTTCAACGTGATCTATCTGGTGAGCGGCGGCGACCCAGCGCACAGCACCGATATCTTGGTCTCCGAGGCTTACCGCTGGGCTTTTGAGGGTCAAGGTCGTTACGGCTACGCAGCCGCCTACTCGGTGCTGATCTTTGGTTTACTGGTCGTGTTCGGGCTCATGAGCTCAGGGCGAAAGGCGAGACGATGACTCGATCGAAAGCCTGGCTGAGTTATGCGGTGTTGGTGCTGGTCACGATCGCCACGCTCTATCCAATTCTTTGGGTGATCGGTTTAGCTTTGGGCGACGGCTTGCCGCGCGGCGGCATCAACCCTCTACCCGATGAGCCCAGCCTCGACCCTCTGCTTGGGCTCATTAAAAACCCCGCTTTTACAACCGCTCTTATCAACTCATTGGTCATCTCAATCGCCGCATCGTGTGTCGGCGTTGGGCTCGCGGCGAGCGCCGGATATGCCCTATCTCGCTTCGCCTTCTTCGGCGCCGATGCGACCCTTAAAGGAATCATTCTAAGCCAGATGTTCCCAGGAGTGGTGAGCTCGATTCCGATCTATTACTTGCTGCACAAGGCGAGCCTTCTGGATAGCCGCAGCGGTCTGATCTTAGTCTACGCGACCAGCTCGGTGCCGTTTTGTGCTTATGCGCTCAAAGGCTGGTTTGACACCCTGCCCCAAGACTTGATCGACGCCGCTCGAATTGATGGCGCAAGCCATCTGATGATCTTTTGGAAGATTGCGCTGCCCTTAGCGCGACCGGCGCTAGCGATCACCTTTTTGTTCGCCTTTATGGGCGCTTGGTCCGAGTTCATTTTAGCCCAGACCTTCTTGAGCAGCCCTGACCAGATCACGCTGCCGGTTTTGCTGCGCAGTTACGTCGGTCAATTTGACGCCGACTGGCGCGCCTTTGCGG
>JBDQPD010000049.1:0-24563 GCA_040260805.1 Myxococcota bacterium
GATGGCGCCTAAGCCAGCGTGAAAGTCTGCGTTGTAAGGATCAAGGGCGGTGAGGCCCTCAAAGAGCTTCTCGGCGTCGTCGTGCCGCTGTGCGTCGAGGAAGCGTTGCCCTTGCGCAGCGATATCGTAGAGCTCTTCATGGCTGAGCGCATAGAGCTCGGCCAGATTGATCTCACCTTGCAAGAACAAGCGAGTGCGCGTCTCAGGATCGATCTGCTGATGCAGACCAGGCTCGGGCGGAGCCGCCCGATGGGTTTGATAGGCAGGACGCTCTGCGGTGACGTCTGCTCGTTCAACCTGGGGCTCAAGGCTAGACGCGACAGGAGCCGGCGCTAGGGCCGACTCCGTCGTTTGCTCTGCTTGCGGGCTCAGTTCTTCCAGGCTGAATGCTGGCTTCTCCAGGTCCGAACGGCTGCCTTGATCGCCCCCCATTAGCGGAGCACCTGCGAGCCAAGCCAAGCAGAGCTTAGGTTGTCACTCAAGCTATCGAGCTGACCAAAGACACCGAGCATCCCCATCACAGAGCTCTGCATGGCGGCGGTCTGCGATGCGGCGTTGAAGCCTGCAGCATACCCAGCACCAAAGAGCGCTGCGCCGCCCACAGGGCCGCCGTAGATGGAGTTGAAGCCGCCCATGTTGGTGACCGAGGTGGTCATGCCTAAATGCCCATGAAGCATGTGGTTCGCGAACTGTTGACCGAGCTGTTCGAAGTGCTCAGGGCTTTGGTTCCACTGGCTCGTCATCAGGTTCGGCGTCAGCGTGGTCATCCCAAAGGCGTACACGTTCCAAGGGACGTCGACGGGACGAAAGCCAGCCCAGTTCGGATCGATCTTATCGCCGAGCTGGTAAGCGAGCGTCTTGTCGTCCTTACCCTTGCCTGCGCCGCTCATGACCTCACGACCGTTCTCAGCCCAGTCGTCACCGTCACCCGAGATCCGGAAGGTTTTTCCATCGTCGGTGCGCATGTCGTGAGCGAAGCCGTCACGAGTCACGTTGGTGAAGGTCGTCTCAAACTGCTGCTGCGCCTGCTGCGTCTCGGTGGTCGTGGTGCGAATCGTTCGCGCTTGGTTGTCCGTGCGGATTTGCTGCCCGCGACGACCTTGCCACTCCGTGCGACGGCTGGTCGACGTGGTGCGCCAATCACCGACGCTGCGTTCGACCTTACGATCGACCGTTTGCCACTCGGAGGCGGTCAGCTGGCTCGTCACGCCGACGTGCTTGTTGCCGTTATAGATATCGACCTGGTCGATGTGCAGGTCTTTACCAGCGCCCTTTTCGTGGATGGTGATCTTGGTGCCATCAGGAAGATGAAACGAACCTGTTCCTTGGTAGCGCCAGACGTCGCCATCGGATTCGCGAACCACCGGGTCACGAGCCAGCTGACGCTCAACCGTCGCTTGCTGGCGCGTCTCGACGTTGTCCGTGGTGTTGACCAAGGTGCGATTGGGCGGCTCAGCCTTGAGCTGAGTCCACTTACCCTCTGGGGTCTTAATCCGGACTTTACCTTCTTTGACCGCGATCTCGTAGCCGCCGGGCGTCGACACCGTGCCTTTCGCCTTGTCCACCGCCAGATGACCGGAGTTGCTGAAGTCAGGGAGCGCCGCATAACCGACCGTGGTCGTTGCCGACCAAGGGGACATCGAGGCGTTGAGATCGCCAAACTGTCCGAGCATCTGCTGCATGGCATTGATACCGCCCATAGGGCTCTGTGCCATCTGCTCTTGAGCCTGAGCGGCCCAGTGAAACCCTGTTAATCCTGTTTGCGCATTTGCACTTCCGACTTGCATGGCTTGCTCCTTCGCTTGGATCAGAATGCCCTGAATGGGTCCGACTCCGTCAAGTGTCGTAGCAAGTATCGGTCATCTGACGTAGGCGTTGCGGAATTTTTGTGCGCTGCATCACAGCGCCCATCAAAACACAGCTAAAAAGCTAATCCATCCGTGAGAACACCTCGTGAAGATCCCTCACATCAGGTGCTGGCCAGGGTCGTTGCGCTGCAATTTTCCGGTGATGTAGATGATTCATGCGGACGAACTCAAGCTGACCTGCAACCGTCATTCGATCAGGATAGCGTCGGAAATTGACCACCTCGGAGTTAACCGGAGGCCAGGTCCAATCACGCTCGATACTCTCCATACTTGCGATCCGAACAGGACACTCTAGGACCACCTCTGCCAACCGGTCGATGCCTGGAATCAGCGCCGCACCACCGGTTAGAACCACACCGTTTTCGGCGACTCTCCACCAGGCCTGAGTCGTTAACCGGTTCCGTATCCGTTGAAAAATATCTTCCAAACGAGCTTGCACGACTCGAGCCGCTTTGTGTCGACCAATCCGGCGTCTACCGATCGACAGGGAGGCCCCTTCAGGCTCGAGCTCTGAGACACCAGACAGGCCATCGACGATCACCTGATCCGCTTGCTCAGCGCTGAGATTGAAGATCTGCCGTAGGTCAGCGCTCAGGTGACGGCCGCCAGCTTGGACATGACCCATCCAGGTCGGTGCGCCCTCAGACCAAGCCGTCACTGAGGTGCACAGGTGACCCATATCAACCACGACGGCGCCTAGCTGCGCCTCGTCTCGAGTCAGCCCGCCCATGGCAGCCGCCAGGGGGCTGGCGATCAGCTCGGGTTTGGGTAATTCTGCGCGCTCACACACTCGGATCAGATTATCGGTGTGCTCCGACTGACAAAAGATCCAAAAGAAGCGAACACCGAGCCGATATCCAGCCAAGCCAACCGGGTCTTCGATCCCCGTTTGTCCGTCGAGCATAAATTCAGTGGGCAGCGCATGAATCAGCTTTTGACCCACCGCGATGTCCTGACTAAAGACGGCGTTCTCCGCCGCTCGAGAGAGATCACTGACCTCAACGGTCGGGTTCGAAATCCCCGCATGACCGACCCCCGAGAAGCTAAACAGCTGGGTATCAGGCACACTCAAAACCAAACGGTCGACTTGATGTGCGCCGAGCTCTTCAGCCTGAGCGATCAAGCTGTTGAGCAGATCACCGCAACGATCGACCTCGACGATCGCACCATCGCTCGCAATCCCCTCAGAAGCCGCCGGAACATAGGCGAGCGCGCAGCCTTCATCGTCGATGAGCGACACTCGGGTGGTCTGACCTCCGAGATCAACGACCGCGGTGCATAGCCCAGACCGTCGCTGGCCCTGATCCTTAAACCAACTAAACCCGCTCACCATGGCGCCTCACCTTCCAAGACCTGCGTCAAACCTTGAACGACGCAATCGACGGTCTGCTGTCGAACCGCCGATCGATCGCCATCAAACACGTGGACTTTGCGCCAGCGGTCTTGCCCGCACGACAAACCGATCCATACGGTGCCTACGGGCTTATCGGCGGTTGCACCGCCCGGACCTGCGATACCGGTCACCGCAGCACAGACCGTTGCGCCGCTGAGGCGCTCGACACCGAGCAGCATGGACTCGACGCATGCTTCGCTGACGGCGCCATGAGCCAGCAACATCTCCTGGGACACGCCAAGGAGCTGTTCTTTAGCCTCATAGGAGTAGGTCACGACGCCTAGCCCAAAAGCAGATGACGAACCCGGCACCTCGGTCACTGCAGCGGCGATCAGGCCGCCGGTGCAGGATTCCGCTAAGGCTAGGTTCCAGCCTCGCTGAATCAATCCATCAACCAGGCGCTCGGCGCTCATCAGCGACGCAGGAAAGGAGGCAGGTCCACATCCTCATCGATTCCGAGCAGGTTTTGTTGCCCTGAATGCTCGAGTTTGACCGGTTCGGATTGAATCATCTGCTGTCGAACAGGCGCCACGGGCGCCGCAGGAGCCCCCTGATGCTGCTGCATCGAGAACGGAGCGTGTTGGCTCGTCGTCGCAGCCACAACCGGCTGCGGAGGCGCTGCGGGCGCTTGAGCGACGGGCTGAGGCACCAACGAGGTCAGGTTCTCGATGTATTGACCCGATGGCTCGCCATCGGCGGTGCCCGCAAAGCCGAACAGGCGATTATCGCCGGGATCGATCTCGGGCGCTGCGAACTGGACTGCGCTGCGTCGAACTGGGCGCCCCTCTTCTGCTCTTCGTACAGCGGCTGATGAATCATGCGATTCAGCGATCGCCGGGGTTGCGATGGGCTGTGAGACGACGGGTGCTTGTTGAGGAGCTTGCGCAATCGGCTGCGCTGGCATGGAGAATCCAGCCACCTCGGGAGCTTGCTCAATCGAAGCTTTCGGCGGATTGAAGCTCGCCTCGGTAGCGACGGCGGCGACCGCTGTGGTCTCTTCGGTCGGGGCGAGACCTAACTCGGCCTGCTGCGCCGCGCGGCGGATCGTTTGGTCGTCCAGATGATTCGCAGCGACTCGCGAGGGTGGCGCTTGATAGTCACTTTGAGCGCGGCGTTTGGCCAAGGCGTCCATGCGCTGCTGATGGCGCTCGGCGGCGGTGCCTAATCGCCAATCGGCAGACACCTCGGCGCGTGCGGTCACCTTTGCTGGGCGGACCCCACCGACAGCGGGCTGAGCTTGAGTCGCTTCGTCCGTCGGCTGCGCCACGCGAGGGTTCATATCAAAGCCGGTCGCGACGACGAGCACGGCGATGTCGTCGCCCAAACTTGGGTCCTCACAAAATCCGGTGATAAATTCAGCGTCTTCGTCAATGCCATCGGTCAACAACGCATTGATCTGGCGACTCTCACGTAAGGTCAACGCCTCAGAGCCGTAGCGAATGTGGCACAGCACGCCGGTGGCGCCCTCCAGGGTAGCGTCCTCAAGCAGAGGCGAGCTGATCGCCGCGTTGAGCGCATCGTTCGCACGATTCGGCCCGCTTGCGGTTCCGATCCCGATCAGAGCGTTTTGTCGGTCTTCCATCACGGTTCGTACGTCTTGAAAGTCGACGTTGAGTTTACCGCGACCGGTTGCCGGCGCCTGCGCTAAGCAGACCATCCCGACGACCGCATCGCGCAGGACGCTGTCGGCGGTCTCGAAGCCAGCAGCAACCGAGTCGTTCTCGTTGCACAGTTTATCGATGTGATCGTTGGCGACCACGACGGTCGAATCAGCGGCACGCGTCAAGGCTTCAAAAGCTTCCGTTGCGTTGCGCCGACGCCGCTTACCTTCCTCTGCGAAGGGCTTGGTCACGATCGCTACCGTCAAGCAGCCCATCTCACGTGCCATGTGGCAGATCTCTGGACCCGCACCGGAGCCGGTACCACCGCCGGCGCCAAAGACCACAAAGGCCATGTCGATATTCTGGAGATGCCGCTCGATTTCTGCGCGACTCTCTTGAGCGGCCAGAGCGCCCACCTCAGGCTTGCCGCCAGCGCCTCGACCTCGGCACAGCTCGGCACCGAGGACGATTCGATCCTGCACAGGGCAGAGATGAAGATCTTGAACGTCGGTGTTAAAGGCGACCATGGTCGCAGCTTCAAAGCCGGTCCGCACTAAGCTACCTAATGCGTTACACCCCGCCCCACCCACGCCAAGGACGGCGATCTTGGGACCCATCGCAAGATCATGGCTCCAGCCCTGGATCACGGGCTCATCCAGCGCCGTTTTGATGGCGATCTCTTGCCGCTGTTCAGGTTCGACAATGACCTCGTCGATGACCTCATCGATGACCTCCGAGATGGGCTCATCACTGTAGAGCTCCGCCTCCTCGAGGCTGGGCTCATCACAGAAGAGCTCCGTCTCGTTGACGATCTCTTCATCCTCATCCACGAACTGAACAAAATCGATGGTCATTTGGGCTGCCGTTCCTTTCGATAAACCCTGGCGCAAAGTGCACCACTCTCTTCAATGCCACGGCCCAAGACCGGCCGGACTTTAGCGAGCCGTTCATCCACCTTGATGTGGGCCCGAGAAGATCTCTTTCAAGCGTCTGGAAATCTTGAAGAAACCTGTGGTCTCTCCATCCACGTGCCGGTGGCGACGGAAGGTCACTCCCACGTCATCGGCGTGATGCCTTGCGTACTGGCACAGGCCAATCGCCACAGCCGACTCAGGACCAACGCCCCGGTCATCAGCTAATCGATGCGGCACACCTCGCCGCACGGGCAGATGCAACACTCGCTCAGCGAGCTCACTGATCCCGCGCAGGTTGGCACCTCCACCGGTAATCACGACGCCACCACCAAGTTGGTCGCTGTAACCGCTGGTTTGCAGCGCGTGCAAAATACGCTCGAACAGGCGGCCGAGGCGATCTTCGATAAACTCAGCGATGCGGCGACGCTCGACCTTACGGCTGGCGCGTCCACCGACCGAGGGCACCTCAACCATGTCGCCCTCTTCCACACGATGAGCCACCGCCATGCCCCACTCACACTTGATGCGCTCCGCATCCATGAGGGGAGTCAGCAACTCGGCGCTGAGCTCTCGAGTCAAGGTCTCACCGCCCATTTCGAGGACCTGCGTGTGCTTGAGCTCGCCGTCCGAATAGATGGCAAGGTCGGTGGTTCCGCAGCCCAAGTCGACGACGCAGACTCCGAGATCCTTTTCGTCACTGTGCAGGACGCTGTAAGCTGAGGCGAGCGGCTCAAGGACGATGTCTTCGACCTCATAACCTGCCGCCTTGATACTCTGGACTGTGTTCTTAATGTTTGAGATCGCTGCGGTGACCACATGCACTCTGGCTGACAAGCGACGTCCCGCCATCCCGAGGGGCTCGCGAACGCCGTCGTGGTTGTCCACCGCATAGCTTTGGGGCAGCGAATGAATGACCTCACGATCGGCAGGAATAGCCTGCGTCTTTGCTGCTTCAATACAGCGGCGAACATCCGCTGGGGTAATGGCTGCGCCACGCACAGCGACCACACCTTCCGAATTGAGGCTCCGTATATTGCTGTTGGCTACGCCGACGGTCGCAGAGTCAATTTCGACCCCCGCTTGCGCCTCAGCCTGCTCGACCGCACGACGGATCGCATGGGCGGTGCGCTGAATATCGATCACCACCCCACGCCTCAAGCCATCACTCGGTACCGAAGCCGTCGCCAAAACATGGAGCCGGTCATCGCCAGCGACCTCGCCACATACGGTGGCGACGACCTTACTCGAGCCGACATCTAAACTCACAAAAAGATCATCGAATTGCATGGTTTTTGCCCCTTATGAACCACGCCTGACCACCACCCGATTGGGATGCTGCTCATCGTCTAAAATCACTCGATTGAAGCGCACCCGGCGCTTCTCCAAACCCTCACGAACCTGTTCCGCTTTGCGCAGCCGACTCTCGAATCGGTCGCGGCCTAACCTGTATTCCACGCCCTTGCGGTCAAAGACCGACACGCCGAGGTCGTGAACGCGTAGCTCCGACAGCTCGTCTTCGGAGCGCACTTTGGCGAAGCCGCGTCGCGCAGCCATCGCCATCTTGCGATCGGCCTCATCGTTTGCGCCCTGCACCAAGGGCTGACTCGAAGCGGAATGACGCAAGCCGATCATCCGCCCGTGGGCTGATAAATCGACCAGTCGCCCCTCAACGAGCGCTTGAGCGACCGGCTCATCGCGCCGCACGGTGATCCGCAAACGATCCGGCCAGACCTTCTGCACTCGCACGTTTCGAGCCCAAGGGATCAGGCGCACACGCTGAGCGACTCGGCCCTCGATAATCCGCCACAGATACTGACCTTTAGGCTCGGCGGCATAAAGCCGAACGACTTCCGCTTGAGCCACCTCAACCCCAACCACATCGATCTCCTGGAGCCGAAACAAGCTGCCACCTACAGCCACCCGAAACGTCCACGCCAACAACCCAATACAGAGCAAGGCCAGGAATACCGTCGTCCAACGACGGTCTTCGGCGGCGCGAGCCCAAAGGGTAGGATGCTGAGTCACGTTAGAAGCCCCCGACAATTCGAAGGTCAGGCTCGAGCGTCAAATTCAGGCGTCCATAAAGGCGCGCGGCGACACAATCCACGAGCTCTAGGACCTCGCGTGCCGTCGCACCCCCAAGATTGATGATCGTATCTGGGCTCCCGGCGGGAATACCCACCTGCCCCATCGACAGCCCTGCTAAGCCGACTTTTCGAACCGCCGGAGCGGCGCTCGAGCCGTCGGCTAAACGCAGCGCGCTGCCTAGATGCTGATATTTGGGCGCCCGACTCTGCAGCAGCATACGACGCGCCTCGACACGATCAGCGATGCCGCCTTCATCGAGAATCGCCGGACCACGAATCACCACCCGAGTGATGGCGCCAAGCTGCTCGGGCAGATCATCTAAGCAGGTGACCGTACCGATGCGGCCTGCGAGATCGACAAACTCGATCCGGTCGATCAAACCGCTGATCATCTCTTGTTCGTGGCTGCTCGCACGCATCAAAGCGGCACCGAGCTGCCCCTGAAGACAGGCGATCGGCGATGGGTCGATGCGCGCTGCGAGACACGCCTCGATGACTCGTCCGACTGCGCAGGCGCCGCCAGCAGCGAGCCCTCCCGCTTCGGGCGTCAAACTGTTCAGCGCGCCCTCAAGCCGGATCGCAAAGCCATCAAAGCCCCAGTCGCCGATCAGCAGGCACAGACCGTCATCCAAAACGAGCGTCTCCACTTGATCGCGACGGGCGAGCAGAATCATCTGTGCCAGCTCGCCGGCACTGCTCGCTCGACCAAAGAGCGCCGCAGGGCCACCAATTCCAATGCTGCTGTAGTGACTCAGCGAGATCCCGCGCTGGACCCGAAAGCCGAGCTGGCGCTGAAGGGAGCTCATCCAGTCATGAGTCGGTAAGATCGTCTGCGCTAAGCGCCCAGGATGGCTCACGAGGAAGCCTCCAATACTTCACAGATCGTCGGCACCTGACGATCGATATCGCCGGCACCAAAGACCAACACAACGTCACCGGCCTTCGCCTCGGTTGCGAGTTGACGAGCGGCGCGCTCTGCGCCGCCCAAGAAACGAACACTGCGATGACCGTGAGCCATCGTATCTTCCGCAAACCGTTGCTCGGAATAGCCCTCGATCGGCGACTCACTTGCCGCGTAAACCTCGCTCACGACGACATCAGAGGCGAGATCGAAACAGGCTCCAAATGCTTGCCATTGATCACGGAACCGAGACCAGCGATGGGGCTGGAACAAGACCCGGACGGCTCGCTCGGGCCAGGCTTGCTTGGCAGCATCAAGGACGGCAGCGATCTCGGTCGGATGATGCCCATAGTCGTGCACCACCGTCACGCCACCAAAGGTCCCTGCGATCTCAAAGCGCCGGCCGACGCCTCGAAAGCCCTCGAGCGCTTCTTTAATCAGTTCAAACGGGACCCCAAACTCATCGGCGGCGGCGATGGCTGCGAGCGCATTGAGCGCATTGTGGCGACCAGGAAGCGGCAGCTTGACCGAGCCCTTCGCCGCGCCACGGACCACCACACCAAAGCAAACACATCCGTCCTCATGATGGATCGCGTCCGCTCGATAGTCGGCGCTGGCAGACACCCCATAGGTCACATAACGCCTGCTCAAGTCGGGCAGCATATCGCGCAAGTGCTCATCATCATGGCAGAGGATCACTAAGCCATAAAATGGGACTGAGTTCGCAAAGTTCAAGAACGCTTTTTTAATCGAATCCATGCCGCCAGGCCAGGTCTCGAGGTGATCAGCACCTTCGAGATTGGTGATCACAGCATAAGTGGGTGACAGCGTCAGGAAGCTCCCATCGCTCTCGTCAGCCTCACAGACTAAGTAGCTACCCTTGCCGTAGCGGGCGTTGCTGCCCAAGCTCGCAAGCACGCCGCCATTAATGACCGTGGGGTCAGCTCCGCCATGCGTGAGGACGTCAGCGACCATCGACGTGGTCGTGGTCTTACCATGCTGCCCAGCGATACAGATACCGCTCTGCAGCCGAAGCAGCTCGGCGAGCATTTCGGCGCGCCGGATGACCGGGATCCCATGCTCACGGGCACGGATCACCTCAGGGTTACTCTCTGGGATCGCTGTGCTGACGACACAGACACAGGCGCCCTCTACGGCTTCGGCAGCATGAGGCACGGTGACCGTAAGACCCTTAGACCGTAATCGCTCGACGTTAGCGCTCGGGTGCATGTCCGATCCAGTGACCTGAAAATCCTGAGCGTAAAGCACCTCAGCGATACCGCTTTGTCCGATACCTCCGATGCCCACAAAGTGGACTCGCTTTACTTTCCGCCTCAAGCCCATGTGATGTCACTCCCCACACCCGTAAGATCGGCCAACTCGCTGACAATTTTACGTGCAGCCTCAGGTTTTGCGACGCGACGCGCCGCGTGACCCATCGTCTGCAAGATCGCGCGATCTTCTAGCAGGTCGACTAGGGTGTGGCCAAGGCTTGAATTGAGCTCATTTTGCGGAATTAAAATCGCCGCATTTTGATGCACCAATTCCAACGCGTTGTGCGTCTGGTGATCATGAGTAGCCTGCGGGAAAGGCACGAAAATTGCCGGCTTTCCCGCAATTGCCATCTCGGTAACCGTCATGGCGCCACTGCGGCAAATGCACAGGTCCGACCATGCGTATCGAGCCGCCATGTCGGTCATGAATTCGACGACCTCGGCGCGCACCTGCGACCGCTCGTAGGCTTTGGCGATCAACTCAACGTCCCCTTGCCGGCCACATTGATGCACCACCTCAAGCTCGGAGCGCTGAGCAGCATCGAGCGCCAACAAGGCGGGTGGCACATGATCGTTGAGCGCTTTAGAGCCCTGTGAGCCACCCATCACTAAGAGTCGGATGCGCGTCCCTGCCTGAGCGGTAGCCTCGCCTTGCAAGGCTTCAAGCTGCGCAGCACGCACCGGGTTACCGAAGCGGCGAATCTTACGCGCAGCGAACCAAGACTCGCACTCTTCAAAGTGGGTAAAGACCCGCCGCACCAAACGAGCAAGAATACGGTTGGTCACGCCAGGCATTGCGTTTTGCTCAAGAATCGCTGTGGGGACACCGAGGATCCACGCCGCCAAAACCGTCGGTCCGCTGGCGAACCCTCCGGCACCGACCACCACATCCGGGCGGAAGCGGCGAACGATTCCCATCGCCTGAAACAAAGCCAAAGGCAGACGCATCATCCCGAGAATTTTACGCCAGCCTCTCAAACCAACGATCCCAGAGACTTCGATCGCCTCAAATCGCTCACCCGCCGCAGGCACGGCGTGCGCTTCAATGCGGTCTGCGGTCCCCACAAACAGCAAGTCGGCTTCGTCACCAAAGGCGAGTCGCCACGCTTCACCTACTGCCATTGCTGGAAACAGATGCCCACCGGTGCCACCGCCGGCGAGCAACAGGCGCTTCATCGTTCGCCCCAGGCTTGCTCACGTCCGATGCGCAACAACAGACCGAACAAGATACCAGTCGCCACCAAGCTTGAGGTCCCTACGCTCACCAAGGGCAAGGTCAAACCTTTGGGAGGAATAGCGCCCGATACGACCGCTAGGTGAATCAACCCCTGCAAACCGATCACCACACCACAGCCAGCAGCCACCAACCCTAAATCTGGCTCATCCGCCAAATGAGCTAAGCGCAAGGAGCGGCCGATAATCAGGACAAAGAGCATCGCGAGCAGACCAAAGCCGAACAGTCCGAACTGCTCAGCGACCACGGCGCCGATGAAGTCATTATGCCCTTCTAAGAGGTGCATAGGTCCCTGACCACCGCCCAATGGGCTACCGGCTAAACCGCCATCAGAGATCGCCATATAGCTCGCACGCAGGGCAGCGCTGGCGTCGAGGCAGGCTCGGAGCCCATCCGCTGAAACCGACTGGCAAAATGGATCAAGCCATGCGTTGACGTAGCGCATGCGGTGCGGCGCCACAGCGATTAGGGCGACGACCCCAGCAACCCCAGCTCCGATGATCAAGAAGATGTGCCGCAACTTGGCTCCGGACAGGAACCACATGCCGCCGAGCGTCATCACGATCACCAGTGGCGTCCCGAGATCTTTAGTCGCGACCATCAAGCCGATGATCGCGACGGCGACGACACCGTACACGCCTCGGGTCCATCGATCCCAGCTTCCCCACTCGGTCAGTATTCTCGCCGCCAGCAGCATCAGCGCCGGCTTGGCGAGCTCAGCTGGCATCACGAAGATCGGTCCGACCTTCATCGACCGCCTTGCGCCGTTTTTCAAAACCCCAATGTCGGTGAACAAGGTCAACACGAAGAGGATCAAGGCAACGCCCGCCAGCGGCAGCGCAAACTGTAAGAGCGTGCGGACCGGGACCTGGACCAAAATCATGCAGGCAAAAATGGCGAGCACCAAGCCCTGAGCCTGACTGCGCAAACCGCCCAAGCCGCTTTGAATACCGGTGGTCGCAAAAACGCTGAGCAAACCAATCCCGGCGAGTACAATGGCCGCTATGACCAAGAAGCGATCACCCCAAACTCGATCTTCTGCGAGCGCCAGGCTGCTCATGAGTTGACCTGCCCACGCGCCAAGGATGCGAAGTGATCCCCGCGCGCCACGAACGATGAATAAGCGTCAAAGCTAGCGCACGCTGGCGCCAATAAAATGGTCCCGCCTGAGGGTAATTGGTGGGTCGCTTGGTTGAGCGCTGTGGTGAGGTCGTCGACTCGAGGTGCTCCGGTCGCCGCTGCTAAACGGTCGCCCTCATCACCAAAACAAATCGCCCGCACGCCGCGCTGCTCAATGCACTGCGCCAATAAACTGTAGTCCTCACCCTTACCCGCGCCACCCAGCAGAACGACCACATCACCATCGACGCGCTCTAGACTCGCGATCGCCGCAGCCACATTGGTGGCCTTGCTGTCGTTGACATAGGTTAGCCCCTGTCCCTCAGCCACCTTTTGAGCGCGATGCGGCAGACCGGCAAAGACCGCCGTGGCTTGCTGCATCGAGGCGTCGTCGGCGCCTGCACACCTCGCCGCAGCAACAGCCTGCGCCAGATTTTCCAAGCCGACCTCGCCGGCGAGCGCTGCGGTGCGCTGCCAACCCATCACCTCAGTCATTGGGTCGGGTAAGGCGCGACCACCGATGCGTCCCCTGCCCTCGATCCGCTCCACAGCGCCAAGGTCATAGGGTAAAACAGCGCCAGCCTCTTTGGGCATCTGCTCAAAGATCGACCATTTGGCTAAATAATAATCATTTAAGGAGGGGTATCGATCGAGATGGTCTGGAGCTAAATTGGTCAGCACTGCGACGCGCACATCGAGCTTGAGTTCGAGTTCGAGCTGATAACTCGAGCATTCGACGACCAGCCACTCAAAGTGCTCGCCATTGAGCGCCATATCCGAGGCAGGAACTCCGACATTCCCAGCGCAACCCACAGCTCGGTCTGCCGCCTTGAGCATGGCGGTGATCAGCTCACACACGGTGCTCTTACCGTTGGTTCCGGTCACCACGATCGTAGGCGGCAGGTCGGGCGCCGCAAAACTCAATTCAGAGACGATCCGAACACCCGCCTCGCGCAGTCGCTCCGCCAGAGGGCTCGCGAGTGGAACCCCGGGGCTCCATACCGCAAAGGCGACATCCGACGCGTCGCCGTGCCAAACAGAAAAGCCGTCCTCGGCTGCGCGCAGTTCCGCTTGCTCGTTGTCATCATAAACCCACAAGGGGCGAGGGTCACCGCGCCGCACATGCAGGCGCGCAGCGGCTAAACCGCTGCGCCCACAACCGACGATCAAAACGCCCTGTCGCCCAGACTCAACCATCAGCGAATCTTCAGCAAAGCGACGGCGGCGAGCGCTAAGACGAGGGACAACAGCCACCAACGAATAACGACCTTCGTCTCCGCCCAGCCACCCAGCTCAAGGTGGTGGTGAAAGGGTGCCATCCGAAACACGCGCTTGCCGGTCCGCTTGTACCAAAATACCTGAATGATCACGCTCAACGCATTGAACAAGAAGAGGCCATGAAGCACTGCCGAGAAGAGCTCCTTACGGGTCATCACCGCCAGCATTCCAAGCGCACCGCCCAAACCGAGTGATCCCGTATCGCCCATAAAGACGGATGCTGGGTGTGCGTTGAACCATAAGAACGACATGCCGGCGCCGAGGAGCGCGGCAGCGACCACCGCAGTCTCTTCGAGACCGGGCACGCGGAGAATTTTAAGGTAATCGGCTAGCACCACAGCCTGCGCCGGGTCACCGACCCCCGAAGGTGCGCCAGCGCTACCCCAGTCCGTCACAATTCCCAGGGGTGTTCCGGCGACGTAAGCCAAGGCCAACAGCGTCGCCGCCGAGATGAGCACCGGACCGATCGCTAAACCGTCAAGCCCGTCGGTCAGGTTGCAGGCGTTGGCGGTACCCACCACCACAAACCCACCAAACAAGACGGCGCCGATGACCCCTAGATCCGGCTGCCATGAGGAGACAAAGGGGAGATCGATCCGAGTCGTCATCCCTGACTCAGTCAGCCAATAAATAGCGATGAAGGCGACTAAGAATTCGGCGAGTAAGCGGATCTTTCCGCTTAACCCTTTGGTGTCTTGGTACTTCATCTTTCGCCAGTCGTCGTACCAACCGATCAAGGCAAACAGGGTCATGACGGAGAGCAAGACGAGGACATAATGGTTCTGGAGGTCGCCCCACAATAAGGTCGAGACGATCACCGCGCCCATGATCAGGCTGCCGCCTGCGGTCGGTGTTTTGGACTTCGTCTCAATATGGTGCGCGACCCCATCATCACGAATCGGCTGGGTACCGATTGCGGTCAACCGTTGGATCACTGCCGGGAACAACCACAAGGCAAAGACCAAGGCGGTCAGCGCCGCCATGATCATGCGGAAGCTGGTGTATCGAAAAATATTTAGGAAGCCATAGTCATGGTGCAACGGATACAGCAGCGAGTAGAGCATTAGCTTCGTTCCCTTAGGGCATCGAGGATACGCTCCATGCGTGCTCCGCGGCTGCCTTTAATCAGAATAAAGGCTGGGCGCGGCAGACCCTCGATCTGCTTCGTTAGATCGGTCGCATCGGCGCCCACTGTTACCTCAATCGCTTCATGACCCTCTGCTTCGGCTAAAGCGAGCGACGCGTAAGGGCCTGCAAACATGAGAAACTTTGCCCCGACCAAGAGGGCGTGACGGGCGACCTCACGATGCGCTCGCTCTGCATGCTCACCAAGCTCTCGCATCTCGCCGAGAAACACGACCAAGGGGTCGTCGCCTGCGGCTTGGGCAGCTGAATTGAGTGCGGCGATCATACTCGCTTGATTGGCGTTGTAGCTGTCGTCCATGACGCGCCAGCTACCGATCTCGACAATACCACCACGCCCTGGCGGAGGATCGAGGCGAGCGGCTTGGATCACCTTGGAGTCGATCGCCATCTCAAGAGCGCTCAGCGCAGCGAGCACTTTGGCTCCATTGGCTACCAAGTGAGCCGGCGCGCCGCCCCACCCTTGGGCTTGGGTAAGATCTGGGAGCGGCATCACCTTTCGACCGCTTTGCGCAGCAGCCTGCGCAAGGCGGTTATCGGTGGGATCAAAGACCGCACTACCCGAGCCCTGATACGCAGAGCGCAACAAGTCACCCTTTTCATGAGCCACGCCCGCCTCATCGATCAACAGCTCGGTATGGGCGGCGCAAACGCTCGTGACCATAGCAACGTCGGGACGGCACAGCGCGCCGAGCCGAGCGATCTCACCAGGCTCAGAGGTTCCGCATTCGATCACGATCAATTCGCGAGCGGATGCCGCGACCGGCAGGTTCAAAATGAACCGCGGCACGCCGATACGATTATTTTCATTACCTACCTGTGTGTGCACCAAGTAGCCCGCTGCCTCAGCGGCTTGAACCATCGCTAAACGGGTCGAAGTCTTTCCTGCTGATCCGGTGATGGCGACGACCTTGCGGGGCTCTACAGTCAGCGACAATCGAGCCAGCTCGCCCATAGCATACAGGGTGTCTTCTACCCCAACCACAAGCAGCTCTGGATGGCGACGCGCCAGGTGAGCGGCGCGCAGGCGGTGGACGAGCAAGACGCTAGCGCCTGCATCGACGGCGGCATCGACAAAGTCATGACCGTCAAAGCGCTCGCCGGCGAGCGCGACAAAAAGATGGTCACTCAAATCGGATCGTGTGTCGGTCCCTACACCGTTAACGAACGCAGGCCACGTCCCGAGCGCGGTCCAGCCCAAGGTGCTGCACGCCTGACGAACGATAGAGACAGTCAGCATGGCTTAGGCTCCCATCAACCGACGCAGTTCATGTCGGTCATCAAAGGGCAAATACTCGCCACAAACCTCTTGGGTTTGCTCGGCGCCCTTACCCGCAACAAAGAGCAAATCATCAGGACCACACAGTGACCAAGCGAGCTCAATCGCTGCTTTGCGATCGACCACTCGAGCCCAGCCTGAGCGGGTCTGGGACAGCTCTGCTGCTTCCCTCTCTGGACGCTCAAAACCGCGCACGATATCAGCGATGATCCGACCTGGATCCTCGCTGCGAGGATTGTCTGTGGTGACCACCGCTAGATCGGCTGCTTGCTCCACCGCACAAGCCATCTCAGGTCGCTTACCTCGATCCCTTTCGCCACCCGCCCCAAAGACCACAATAAGTCGTCCTGAGCACTGCTCACGCAAGGCCTGCAGCGCTTGCTTGAGTGCGTCGGGGGTGTGTGCATAATCAACCAATGCTCGATCGCCGATCGGCTCAAACCGACCCGGAACCGGCTTAATTAATTCGGCTGCAGCGACGACCGTTTCAAGGTCAAAGCCTTCGCTCAACGCCAGCTCGAAAGCCAAAGCCAAGTTCTCAAGCATCAGTCTACCGATCAGAAGCGTTCGGCCGGTCAGTCGCTGAGCACCTTTAGTGGCTTCAAACAGGGTCCAGCCGTCGCGTCGGCCCACCGACTCAAGGCTCAGGCCGTCAGTGCCTACGAAGCGCACACCAGGACGCGCCGCCATTCGACCGCTCAGACGGTCGGGCGCGATCACTACGGCGTCCTTGGAGAGGCTGTCTAACCAAGCCAACTTAGTCCGATGATAAGAAGTGACATCGCCATGAAAATCGAGATGATCGCGCGCCAGCGTCGTCAACATCCCCGCGCTAAAGTCGACCGCGGCTACTCGGCCTAAGGCGATCGCATGAGAGCTGACCTCCATCACCAAACGCTTGGTTCCGTCATCAGCCATTCGAGCCATCAAGGGATGCAATACCGAGGCTGGCGGTGTCGTATAACCAGGGCGCTCATCGACGCCAGCCCACTGGACCCCAAGGGTCCCTAGTCGGGCGCAAGTGCCCGCTTCAAGGGCGTTGAGCAGCTCACTCGCTAGCCATGCCACCGACGTTTTTCCATCGGTCCCTGTCACCCCGAAAACCCGCAACTGAACAGCTGAGTTGCCCGCCAGCTTCTTAGCCAAGCTCGGGTAGTCTTGCCGAACATCATTCAACGAGATCCATTGGTCGGCGGCGAGCCCCTCGGGCGCCACGCCTTGCCCCAAGACCACAGGGGCTCCGTCACGAATCGCAGCACAGGCAAAGTCACGCCCGTCACGACTCTCCGGAGTCGCCGGGGGGAGCGCGACAAAGGCGGTGCCCTCGCCCACGGCACGACTATCGATGGTTAAGCGCTCAACACCCATTCGCCGCAGCACCTCAAAAGGACCCATCTACAGCGTCCCGAGTTGCAAAAATATAGCGCCGTGGATCTCACTAAGCGGCGTGTCAGGCGCAGGCACCTGCTTGAGCACGCGGCCGCTCCCGACCACTTTAACCGGCAGCTCTAACGTTGCGATTTCGGATAAAGCCGACCGAGCATCAAGACCGACAAAGTCAGGCAAGGAGCCTAGCGTTCTTTGGTTCTTGCGCTGCTCGTCAGCCATTCCTTTGAGGAGATCACCGATCTGCGCCTCGGCAGCTTGGGCATCGTCCTCGTCCACACTCGGTATCAACACCGCGAGCGCTTCCTCGGAGAGTCCATCAAGCTCGGGCAACTCCATGCCCGCCACGCGGGTCAGCGCAAAATGTGCCACCTGACGAAAGACCGGGCCGGCTGCGACCGCGCCGTAGCGATCTTTAGGAGCATCGAGCAAAACACCGATCACGAAACGAGGGTTTTCGATCGGAGCGATACCGACAAAGGAGGCGTAGCGCTTACGGTGTCCCTGATAGCCCAAACCACGGACGAGCTTTTGACTGGTCCCGGTTTTTCCGCCCACGCGAACACCGGGCAGACGCGCTGGGTGATGTTTCCCGTGGTGAACGACAGCCGAAAGCATGGGGATGATATGTTGCGCTGTCGCTTCGCTCATCAACCGCTCACGCGTCCCGCGCGGCATCACCTCTTCAAGCGTCCCCTTGACCACACGATCCACCAGGTATGGATTGATCCGCACCCCGCCATTCGCAAACGCTGTATAGGCGCTGGTAATCGACAATAGGGTCCCGCGAAGAGCGTAGCCAAAGAGCATGACCTCACCGTCAGTGCGGCTGATCAAGCGCCCATTGCGCAAGCGCGGCAAGGCACCTCGTGGCGGGCGACCGATTCCTAAGGGTGGTGTCCGTGTAATCCCTGCGGTCTCGAAGTATTGGCGCATCGGGTTTAAGCCCGTGATCCGACCGATTTTGACGACGCCAACGTTTGAGCTGTGGGCGATGATTTCGGTGACCGTACACTTGTCCATCTTGTGGTGATCAAAGGTCGGACGGCGCTTACCAGGGATCACGATCCTGCCGTTGTCGCATTCAAAGGTCTGATGCGGCTTAATGGATTGCTCCTCGAGCGCCTTTGCCACGACAAAGGGTTTCACCGTCGAGCCCAGATCATAACCGTAGAATGACACGCGCTCTTGAAACTCAGGAGCGGTCCGAGCGGCGCCACCCGAGCCTTCGAGCACAGGCACCGAAGCCATCGCCAAAACAGCGCCCGTTTTGGCGTCGAGCACGACGCCTGCGCCGGCTTCTGCCTGCTGTTGTTCGACCTGGTTGATCAGCGCCTGCTCAAGGCTCGCTTGAACGCGCTGATCGATGGTGAGGTAGACGTCACCGCCTGCAAGCTCATCGGAAACAGGGATCTCATCTTCAGGCAAGAACCGACGGCGACGATCACGCGCTCCACGCACCAGCTGACGGCGCGGGTTCAACGCCGAATTCATGGCGCGCTCGATCCCCTCAATCCCTTTGAGGTTTCCGTCGGTAAAGCCAATAATCTTAGCGGCGAGGATTCCTTCTGGATAACTACGCTCCGGCTGTTGTTCGATCACCACAGCTGCAAAGTAGCCCGGCACCGCACCTTCTGCGCGCGCTTCTAGAGATACCTTCTTACCGATTCGAGCCTTTGATTTAAGCCGCCGCAGTTGCTGACCGTGGTCTAAGCTTTGTCTTTTGAGGACTGAGACGTAGCGCGGCAACGTGCGGATCGCTTCTTTGATCTTCTTTTTAGACTCATAATCGCGCGCATCATGCAGTTCTTGGTGGAGCAAAATACCCCGCAGGACTTGGATCCCGATCTTGCTTGAGAGCGTTTCAACATCAGCCTTTTCAAGCCCAAGCTGGCGCGCAAAGTCGGCCAGAAACAGATCGAGATCACCGCCCGCAACCGCCAGCTCACGACTCAGAATTCTCAAGTCCAAGCTGAGCTGAACGGAGGGACGAGTGACCGCTAGAGCCACCCCATTGCGATCAAAAATACTGCCACGAAAACTTTCGACCGCAGTCTGTCCACCGCGCCGATCGGAGACGGCGGCAAGCTCATCGGCAAAGACCATCGGCATGACCGCGGCTCGACCCACGACTGCGATCGCGAGGACTGCGGCGATCCCCATCGCCCAGTTCAGGCGAGCGGTCGTCAACATCGCCGATTGAGGCCGCCGACTCATGGCAGACGCCAACGCTGGTGCGGCCGCGCTCGGGTGAGCCCCATCATGCGCGCAGCCCGGCTGAGACTCTCGCGACTGCTCAAGGCTTGCCATTCGGCTTCTGCTCGACGAGCGCGCCGGCTCCAGTCTCGTTCCTCTTGTGCGACTTGAGACAAAGAATATTGGACCCGGCGGGTCTCGACCCGAGCCCAGGTCAGAACCAAAAGGGCGCAGAGCAGAGGAACCGCAGTCCAAAACAAGAAGACACCAAAGCTGACACGCTCACTGCGCTCGCGCTTTCGAACTCCGGACAATGTGGTGCTGCGGACGGTCATGACTCACCCAATCGTCGAACCGCACGGAGTTGTGCGCTGCGCGCTCGAGGGTTCTCTTGAACTTCTAACTCATCAGGACGGACCGGCTTCCGACTCAACGCATCAAAGCGGCGATGCCGAATCGGTTCACGGTGGGCTGCCATGGGCGGACCATAGTCATCTTTGGTCTCAAGCCGGACCCATGATTTAACCAAGCGATGCTCTAAGGAATGAAAGGAAATGAATGCGGCCCGTCCGTGCGGAGCCATCAGGTCAGGTAACGACTCCAAGAGTCGCTCGATGACTTGAAGCTCGCGATTTACCGCAATGCGAATCGCTTGGAACACTTGGGTCGCTGGGTGCTTCTTTCCCGGGCGAGGCCATCGCCTCAGAGCCCCGCAGACGACTTCAGCAAGCTGTCCGGTCGAACGGATCGGGCGCTCAGCTACAATCGCAGCCGCAATTCGTCGACTCGCTCGTTCTTCACCGTAGCGGAAAATCACGTCCGCAAGCTCCTTTTGCTCGACCGATGCAAGCCAATCACCAGCGTCTTCATCGGCGCTCTGATCCATGACCATTCGCAACGGCTCGTCCTGCCGAAAACTAAAGCCCCGACCTGGCTCATCGAGTTGCATGCTCGAGACACCGAAATCGGCGAGCAGGCCATCCACTCGATCAACCCCTTGGTCTCGCAGTAAAGTCGCTAAGTTCTCAAAGTTCCCGCGCAGTAAGGTGATACGATCATCAGCAGCCAAACCGCTGCGCACCGCTTCGCTGTGAGCGCGCTCATCTTGATCCACACAAAAGAGCTGCGCATCGCCCGGAAGTTCAGCCAACAACGCAGCGGCATGCCCACCGGCTCCAAGCGTACAATCAACAAAAACACCGCCGCGCTCAGGGGCGAGCGCGTGCAGACATTGACGTAATAATACGGGCACATGGGGGCGCATGTCAGCCCCGCCGCCCATTAGAGAAGGCCGCCGGCTTGTCCCCGGTAGGATACCAGCTCAGCTCCGCTTGGCAGCGCCAGTTCCGCCTCTTCGATCTCACGAAACAAAGCCCAATGCTCTGCACTAAACAGCCGCAGCTTATTGCGCTCACCCAACCAGTTGAGCTCACCCGTCTCGAGACCAGCGAGCGCCCGAAGTGGTTTGGGTACGACAATGCGGTCACTTCCATCTCGGGTGATCTGGACGGCATGTCGATTGAAACGCCGCCAAACGGCGCCCCGCACTGGGTCGTTCGGGTAGCGCTCCAACATGGCGAGCGCCTCCGCAACATCTTCAGGGGCGAGCAAGAGCAGATGAGCAGGTCTTTGGGTGTCTGGTGAAAGCCCGATCACGAGGCTTCGCTCTTCTCCGGGGCTCTGCGCCTGGATCCGTGGAAGCCAGGTCGCCGGCACGGGTGTTCGCCACACCTTATTCAAGGTGGTCTGAGCACATCCAACATAGCCGTGAGCTCGAGCCAGGCTCATCTACCGCTTCCCCATTCAAAGACATTTCGACACAATCAACACCAATCATATACAATAGGGTTCTCAAGCATTCAAGGCCGCATCCCTGCGCTTGCAAGAGCATTCCCCAAGCTTTTGAAAGCACGGCATCGGCCGCTTAAAGCGGAGCGAGTTTTCAACAAGAAATACACGGGGGCGTTGGCGCATCGATCATGCGCTCAAAAGCCGATCTCGGCTGGCTAGACTGTTTGGAACGTCGCTTTAGTCGATCGTCTCGGCGTCGGCATCATCTTTGCCTTCCACCGCTCGTCGATAACCGGACTTCGCCTCGCCCATGGCTTTGAGCAATCCAGGGATTCTCGAGCCACCGAAAATCAGAAGCACCACACCGCCAATAATGAGAAATTCGGCCATACCCATGGTGAGCTCCTAAAAGTGAGCGCTCAGGCCCACGCTGATCGCATGCTGGTCAGGACGTTCCCGATCATCGATCGGCACATCGTGTTGTACCGTGAAGGCGAATAAGATGCTCTCGATACGCAAGCCGTAGCGAACCCGGCTCCACTGGTTGTCCGCATCATCAAGAGCCAGCGGATCATAGACAATCAAACGGTCAGGGCACTGGTTGATCGGCTCGTCAGCGTCCTCGCAGCCAGCATCTCGCATCGTCTGGAAGGCTGGGTTGATCAGCAGGTGGCTACCCGCTTGAACCAGTAAGAAGTCAAAGCCAAAGAATGGCGACAGCGTCAAACGGCCCGCAATGCTCTTTCGATACGATACCGTCGCGCCCGCAGCGATCGTGGTCAGATCCAAATCTGTCGAGCCCAACATCCGGTTAACCGAAGCTTGAACCGAGATATCGGGTGAGTAGCTCTGCTGATAACCTTCGAGCAAACCGATCCGGACCCGACCTCCTAGCGCCAAGGTTTGGCTGTTTTCAAGCCAGGTCAGATTGGTCCCAAGCTCAAGTCCGAATGGGAGTCCTTTGCGGACCTCGATCGTCGTCGTCGACAAGGTGTCCGGCGCATTGGTGGCGCCGTCCAGATCCATCACACCACCCTCTGACACGTCGGTCCAGTAAGGCCTTGTTTGGTGGATGTTGTGGCTGCTGTAACGCAACGTGTACTCAAAACCGCTGTGTCCCGTCGTGCGCGCAGGGCCGATGTGGAGTGGCGCAAGCACCAACCCCATCTCTTGTGCCAAACTACGATACTTCGCTTTGTCAGCAGGGGTATCGCCCAATTTGCTCAAGCTCACGTCGTAACTACGTGCCCAACTCGGAGCACTCAAGAGCAGAGCAAAGCTGATTCCAACGAGACGTAACATGGCCGAAACCTAGTCTTCGGCCGATAGCGGGTCAAGCTCGATCACCGGTATCGCGTCCCCTTCGAGGTTTGGCAGGGCACCACGACTGGCCAGATGACGAAACCGTGCGATCCGCCGACGAGCCATTGTTGACTTGGAGTCTCGGGCTAAGGCGTTGAGATCATGCTGAGAAAGCATCAATGATAGCGCGCAACCCCATCGGTCGATTAAGGTCTCGTTACGAGCTAAAGATCGTATCGCCGGATACTCGCAACTCCACTTGTCGGATTTGAGGACCTCTCGAGCGACCGCAAGGGGCAGCGGGCGCCGCGTCGTCATGCGCAAAACCTCTTGAGTTCGAATGCGCGGAGAATCAAGTAAAGCAGCGATCACACGAGGCTCATGGTCAAAGACAAGTCGCTCCATCATGTTGATCGGAGCGCGGCGAGCCAGCGCAACTCTTCGACCCACGCCTTGCTCCAACAATTCGCGATCGAGGATGGGTCGAGCTAAAACAGCACCTGGCTCCTCAGGGAGGCGAAAAACTTCAGCCAAGTCCATCCGGCCGCGCGCTCGTGCGGCTTCAAATAAAACAGGCCAGTGCTCGGCGGGGGGCGGCTCAAGGATGAGCGCCCGCACGATGGCTAAAGCCGACGCTCGTCGATGCTGAGGCGGAGCTGACATCCCCAGCCCTTGCGCTTCAAGCCAATCGAACCAGTCGTCATTAGGGACCTCTGCCAGACGCAGCGATGCCGTGGTCAGACGTAACGCTGGGTCATTCAGATGGTGGAGATCCATCGCTAGCGCCGAGGGCGCTTTTTCCGGCGCTTGATCCGGCGGCGCTTACGCTTTTGCTTACCCGCGGTCCCGCGATCGATCACACGCTCAATGGGTTCGCGCTTGAAGGTCACCGAGACCAGATTGTCCGGAATCACCTGGAAATGATTCGCCTCTTGAACGACCATAAAGGGCAGCTCTTTGCCCGCCTCCACGCTGGTACGGACCTTAGGACTGCTCAAGGTTTTCGTCATCAGAGCCTTGAGTTGGTCGAGGTCCTCGCACCCGCGAACAGCGTCGAGTGAAAGCGCCGGGTCAGGCTGAGCGCAAAACAGATTCTTGCCGGCACAGATACCCATGGCGGCGCCACCGGCACGCAGCGTCGCCTGTCCAAACTCACCCGCGCCGCTGGTTTCAGCGGTGATCACAACCTTGATGCCTTCGATCCGGTTCTCGCTGCCGTTAATGAAGCCGCCAGTCCAAACCCGCCACAGCTTTCCGCCGTCGCTCTTGACGATCGTCTGCGTGATCCCCGTCCAGCCCCGACCGACCATTTGCTGCTCAGTTTTCTCGTTGATCCGTCGTGTTGACCCGACGACTCTTAAACTTTTTTGGACGGCAACCTCGTAAGCCGCTTCGGCGTTCTCACGGTCAGCGGCAGCGCGCCAAAGCTCAGCGGTTCGCCGATACTCCGAGTGCTCTTTGGCGACGATCTTCATCTCGTACTGATGAAACGTGAACATCGCCAACGTGCCAAAAGTGATGCCGGTAAAGAACAGCAGCATGATCCCTGAGTTGGAGCTCGAGAAAAAGCCGCTCTTCTTTTCCTCGGCCGATTCCGAGGCTGGCTTACGGACTTTGAATTCGGCATCGTCATAAGGGTCGGCCCTGCCCGCCGGCTCAGAGGCTGCGTCGGCCGGCGGCTCGGAGGCTGCATCAGCCAGCGGCTCAGAGGCTGCCTCAGCGGGCGGCTTGGAGGCTGCATCGGCCGGCGGCTTGGAGGCTGCGTCGGCGGGCGGCTCGGAGGCTGCCTCGGCGGGC
>JBDQPD010000171.1:0-4857 GCA_040260805.1 Myxococcota bacterium
CTCGACGTCGGTACCACGGTCTTTATCTCGACTGGCGCAACCTGGGCGCAGCAGGTGATCAGTCCCGCCGCAGCTCTGATTCCCCTACCTCCTGGCGACCTTGATCAGCTCGCCATGCTGATCTCGAGCCCCGCGACCGCTCACTTACTGCTCGAGGGCTACGGTCCGCTCCAAAAAGGGGATTGGCTCATTCAGTCTGCAGCCAATTCGGCGGTGGGCTCTGCGGTGATCCAGATGGCGCACGCCCGAGGCTTGCGTACGGTTAATATCGTCCGCCGAGTTGAGGTCGTGGACGAGCTCAAGGCGCTGGGTGCTGACGTTGTACTCGTGGCATCAGACGATCTTGGGGAGCAGATCAGTGAGGCGACCCGAGGCGACGAGATTAAGCTCGCGCTCGACGCCGTCGGCGGTTCGACCTTCAAGCAGTTGGTTGACGCGCTCAGCGTCGGCGGTACCTTGGTCAGCTACAGCCAAGTCATCCATGAGCCAGCTGAGGTGGTCCCCGCCGATCTGATCTTCAAGCAGATTACCGTCACCGGGTTCTGGCTATCCCATTGGTTTAGCGAAGCCAGCCTAAAAGACAAACAAGCCCTCTTCGGACATCTGATCCCGATGATCGCCAATTCAGACATCACCTTAGCCGTCGATCGCGCCTACCCGCTTGATGAGATCAAGCAAGCGGTCACGCACTCGATGGGTGGACGCCGCAAGGGCAAGGTGATGCTGCATCCCAACGCGTAGCATCGTCAACGCAAGCTACCTTCCGTTCAACTAGGAACATCCCATGCTTAAATCCCTACTCGGTCTCGCTCCTCAAAAAGAACAAGACGGCTCATTTAAGCCCTCAAAGCTTGCGCTCAAACTCGCGACGTCAAAGGTCACCGACTACGCGCCTGAAACGTATGATGACCTGCCCAGCCCGCGCCAAAAGGTGCTGGTTGTGTTCACCGAGCAAAAGAACATGACGATGCAAAACGGCCTCGATTTTTCGACTGGGAATCACCCGGTCGAAGCGCTCGTTCCGATGCTCCATCTCCAAAACGCTGGCTTTGATTTTGACATCGCCACCCCCACTGGACGGCGGGTCGTCTTTGAGATGTGGGCGATGCCAAACGAGGATGTTGCGGTCATGCGACTCTACGATGAACTCCTGTCTCGCTTTGAAGAGCCAAAGTCCGTCAAAGATATTGTCGGCAACCTCAACGCCGACGGCTCGTCGTATGCCGCCGTGTTCATCCCTGGTGGGCATGGCGCCATGCTCGGAATCCCGGAGGACAAAAACGTCGGTAGGCTGCTTCGCTATACTCACGAGCACGGCGTCTACACGATCTCTTTATGCCATGGACCCGGCGCGCTGCTCGCCACCACGCTTGAGGGGCAGGCGTTCCCTTACCGCGGGTATGAGATGGCTGTGTTTCCCGACTCAGTCGACAAGCAAACTCCAAAGATTGGCTATCTTCCCGGGCACATGCCCTGGCAGCTCGCCGCTAAGCTGGATAGCCTTGGCGCCAAGGTGGTCAATCATAAGGCCGACGACACCTGCTGCATCGATCGAGAGTTGATCACGGGCGCAAGCCCAGCGGCCGCCGACAACCTCGGCAAATTAGCTGCGAACGCCCTTCTCGAGAGGCTTAAGGCGCAACCGACAGTGGCTGCGGAACGTCGCGGCTGATCGATCCTCACGGCACCGGGCAAAAAGATCCCTGTGCGTCACGCTTTCGTGGCTTGCGCTGATCACAGAGGCGGACCAATCATACACGAGTGGAGGCACCGGCTAGGACGAGACGATGAACATCCTCTACCCCACCTTCGCCATGCTCTTCCTGACGATCGCGGTGATGATGCGCCTGGGATACGCCCGCTACCGAGCGGTCGTGCGTCGAGAGGTGGATCACCATTACTACAAGCTCTACCGAGGTGAAGAGCCAGATCACCTGCGTGTCCTCTCTAGGCATCTGAGCAACCTCCTTGAGGTCCCCCCGCTCTTCTACGTCGCCTGCCTCATCGCCCTCGTGACGAAGCAACAGGGCATCCTAGTCTTGAGTCTAGCTTGGGCTTTCGTTGCCTTGCGGTTCGCCCACACCGTCATCCACCTGAGCGGGAATATGGTCGCTCTACGCTTCCGAGTCTTTGTTTTGAGCATGGTCGTGCTGACCGCCATGCTGCTGACCCTCTTCATCGGGATCCTTTGATCGGGCTCAGACGGACGCATCGCGCGCCCCTCGCGATAACCGCTGAATGATTGGAGCTTGTCCTGATCGTTCACGCGAACGCCTAGGCCGCCTGACTCACCTGATCGAGTTTGCGCACGAGGCACGCGCTCAAGATCCGCTGCAAACCGCTCGCCACCTCCGGACGCTCATCCATGAAACGCTCGAGGTCTTGAGTCGACCAACTCAAGAAGCGCACCGGGCTCTCGATCACCACACTCGCCGCAAGCGGCTTGCGGGCAAGAAACGAGGCTTCCCCTACAAAGTCACCGGGCTTGATCGTGCGAATCATCCGGTCAGCTTTGCGCACAGTGATCTCGCCATCCGCCACCATCCAAACACGCGGCGAGACAGTCCCCACCTCACACAGCATCTCCGGCGGGAGCCCATTCTCCCACTGACCCAGGTCAAAGAGTGAGCGCACATCCCTCGCCGTGAGTTCAGAGAACACCGCCTTGTGTAGACGCTGCTCCTCAGCGCTCAGGCGCGGTGGGCGCCGCTCCAAAATGGCGACGTAGATACGCCACATGTTGACCAAACCAAACAGAATGTTCCAGGCGACCGAGCTCCAGATCGGAGGCGAATAAGACACCGCCCAAGCGATAAAGAACCCTCCAGCGAGGATGTTCAAGGCGCGCAGCCAGAGCATACTCTTTACCGAGAACGAGATCAGCAGAAACAGATTTGCGATGTGCAATAAAAGGTCCATGGCGTTCCTAGATCAGCTCAGGGTTAGCGTTCAGACAGACAGACAATGCTGCGTCAACAAGACGAACATGATCGACGTGATCACCCAAGCTTCGGCTTTGATGGTAGAGACGCACGATGCCCTGGGCATCGATAAGCAGAGCACCCGCTTGCTGTTTCGCGTCGCCCTCGACGTCACCGGACACATGACCTCGGACGAAGGCGCGCACCTGCTCGAACACACCGCGAGGTCCAAATCCCCCCCAATGACCGTAACCTAAACCAGCCTGACGCTGGACCGTTAGCGATTCGTCGGTGAACACCTCAACCGGCTCGCCCACCAACCGCTGACGCTCGATAAAGGGTTCAATGAATCTCGGCGATCCGCATCCGATCATCACGATTCGTACACCCAGTTGATCGAGCTCTACAAAGCGCGGGGCTAACGTGGCGATGTGCTCAGCGCAGCCGATGCAGCCAAAATGGCGCATAAACAACAAAAGCGTCACGCGCTCATGAATTAACTCAGCGATCGACTTTGCCTCGCCTGCCCTGTCGATGACTCGGCACTTGCGAAAGCTTTCTGGCACTTTGGATAACGACTGAACCGCCACGATAAATCCTCACTCAATTGGTCGAGCCTGCCTGTCCATAAAGCTCGCCGGTAGCAGCGCCAACCCCTCATCGAATGATGGTCAAAATCTGACCACAACCCCACCTGATGGGTTGTTCAAGTGAATGAGCCCAGATAGATGGGCAGCCTCACCAAACAGGCTAAACCATGAACCCTACACGTCTTTGCTCATGGAGCACACTGCCCGATCGCAAGCCCACCTATGCCTTAGTCGCCGAGGTCGATCTCGTGATCATTCGTTACGATGATGACCTCAGCGTCCTCTACGGTCGCTGCCTCCACCGCGGAGCGCTGATGGCTGACGGCTATGTCGACGGTGACAATTTGATGTGCGGAGTACACCACTGGGACTACCGACTCGACTCTGGAGTCTCTGAGTACAACAATCACGAGGTCCTGCATAAGTTCACGGCTTGGGTCGAGGACGATCAGGTTCTTGTCGATGAGGATGAGATCGCCGCCTGGGCTGCTAAGAATCCGCAGCCGTTCCAGCGCGACGAATATCTGGGTCTCTACGCCGACCCGTCGCATGGCGAGCTCGAAGAGGACAAAGTCAAATACATCGAAAAGCTAGCAAAAGGCGGTGTCCATGGTGTCGGACATCATGGGCCAATGAGCGCTATGGGCGTCGCCCGCTCACAGCTCCCGAGTTGGGACAACATCCAAATTCTGACCGCACAACTCGGGAAGTTACCGCTGATGGAGGACGTCCCCGTCCACTCAGAGTTTGTCCTTGGACCACGCGCAAAGCGGCCTCTCACTTTCGACATTCCGATTTTCGTCAGCGACATGAGCTTTGGGGCCTTGTCCGAAGAAGCGAAGCTCGCGCTCGCCAAAGGGGCTGAGTCGGCAGGGACCGGTATCTGTTCTGGCGAGGGCGGTATGCTCCCGGAGGAACAAGCGGCAAACTCGAAGTACCTGTACGAGCTCGCCTCGGGTCAGTTCGGTTGGTCGCTCGATAAAGTCGAACAGGTTCAAGCGTTCCATTTCAAAGGTGGTCAGGGCGCCAAAACAGGAACCGGCGGTCATCTGCCAGGCGAAAAGGTTGTCGGCAAAATTGCAAAGGTGCGCGGCTTAAATGTCGGCGAAGCGGCGATCAGCCCGCCGCGCTTCCCGCAGCTCTCGACGAGCGCAGATTTCCGCGCTCTCGCCGACGACGTACGCCAGGCGAGTGGTGGTATCCCCATTGGCTTCAAGCTCTCGGCTCAACATATTGAGGCGGATATCGACTTTGCCCTGGAGGCGAGCGCCGACTACATTATCCTCGACGGACGCGGCGGTGGAACAGGCGCAGCGCCAAACATCTTTCGCGATCACATCTCGGTA
>JBDQPD010000099.1:0-13262 GCA_040260805.1 Myxococcota bacterium
TCGAGAGCTCCACGGACAATGCCTTTTTGAGCACGACAAAGAGAAGCAGCAAATCCTCTTGGATCTCAAAGCAAAGCATCCGGACAAGCGGGTTATGCTCGTGTCTGAAAAAGGCACGATGGGCGTGGGTTCGTCGCGGATGTCTGGTGTAAACAATGTGGCGCTTTGGACGGGTATCCAGTCGAGCCCCTACGTGCCCTTCATCAACATTGCGCCCATTGTCGGCGGAACCAACGGCATCTCCCCTATCTTTCTGACGACCGTCGGTGTGACGGGCGGCATCGGCGTCGACCTGGGGAACTGGGTCAAAAAGCTAGACGCTGAGGGTGAACCGGTCATGGATGAAGACGGCGAACCAGAGCTTGAGCAGTTGTTCTCAATCGATACCGGGACGGTCCTAACGATCAACACCCAGACGAAGAAGCTCTACAACGAGGACGGTACGCAGGAGCTGTGTGACATCGCCAGTGCGCTAACCCCTCAAAAGCTCGAATTTATTAGGGCTCAAGGCTCCTATGCGGTGGTCTTTGGTAAGAAGCTACAATCCACCGCCGCCGCCATCCTAGGGATCGAGGTTCCTAAGGTCTTTGCGACCTCGAAAGAGATCTCTCATGAGGGTCAAGGGCTCACGGCGGTTGAGAAGATTTTCAACAAGAACGCAGTGGGCGTGACGCCGGGTGCTGTGCTCCATGCTGGCTCTGATGTCCGGGTCCAAGTCAACATCGTAGGCTCGCAAGATACGACCGGTTTGATGACCTCACAAGAGCTAGAGATGATGGCAGCGACCGTCATCTCGCCGACGGTCGACGGCTCGTACCAATCGGGTTGTCACACCGCATCGGTCTGGGACCGCAAGGCGCAGCGTAACATCCCCAAGCTCATGAACTTCATGAACAAGTTTGGCTTGATCACCGCACGCGACCCGAAGGGCGCATACCACCCCATGACGGACGTGATCCACAAGGTGCTCAATGACCTCACGGTCGACGACTGGGATGTGACCATCGGCGGAGACTCGCACACCCGCATGTCCAAAGGAGTGGCTTTTGGAGCGGACTCGGGAACGGTGGCGCTTGCGCTCGCCACCGGCGAAGCGACCATGCCGATTCCGCAATCCGTCAAGGTCACCTTTAAGGGAACCCTGAAGGACCACATGGACTTTCGTGATGTCGTGCATGCGACCCAAGCTCAGATGCTCAAAGCCTTCGACGGCGAGAACGTTTTTCAGGGCAAGATCATCGAGGTGCACATCGGCACCTTGCTCGCCGATCAGGCGTTCACTTTTACCGACTGGACGGCAGAGATGAAGGCGAAGGCCTCGATCTGCATCTCAGAGAGCGACACCTTAGCCGAGTCGCTCAAGATCGCTCAGAGCCGTATCCAGATCATGATCGATAAGGGGATGGACAACGACAAGGCCGTTCTACAAGGCTTGGTCGACAAAGCTGAGCGGCGCATCGCCGAGTTGAAGTCCGGCGCAAAGCCGGCGCTTACGCCAGATTCAAACGCCAAATACTCTGCTGAGTTCGTCGTCGACCTCGACCAGATCAACGAGCCGATGATCGCCGATCCAGATGTCCATAATGACGACGTCTCGAAACGCTATACACACGACACCATCCGCCCGATCTCTTTCTATGGCGGAACCAAACCCGTCGATCTTGGCTTCATCGGGTCCTGTATGATTCACAAAGGGGACATGAAGATCCTGGCGCAGATGCTCAAGAACATCGAGCGGCAGCAAGGCACCGTTAAGTTCAACGCACCCTTGGTCGTTGCCCCACCCACCTACAACATCGTCGACGAGCTCAAAGCCGAAGGCGACTGGGATGTCCTGCAGAAGTACTCGGGCTTTGTCTTTGACGATGACGCACCCAAAAACAACGCTCGGACAACGTACCAGAACATGATGTATCTTGAACGACCGGGCTGTAATCTCTGCATGGGCAACCAAGAAAAAGCGGCTAAGGGTGATACCGTCATGGCGACCTCAACGCGCCTGTTTCAAGGGCGTGTGGTCGCTGACTCTGAGGAAAAGACGGGCGAATCACTGCTCGCCTCTACGCCGGTCGTTGTCTTGTCGAGCATCTTAGGTCGCACGCCGAATATCGACGAATACGTGGCGGCAGTCGAGGGCATCAAGCTCACCAACTACGCCCCGCCCGTCCAATAGAAGCGGCGTGAAGGGCTTGTGATCGGCGGTGAAATGGTGACCCTTTAAGATTTATCGTCAAGCCAGCTTGAGCGTATGACCCGGCTGGCTCACACTGTCGCCATCAACAAACCGTTCGGAGCGGCTTGATGCCTCTCGAGACCCCTTTGTCCAAGAAGCTAGGCTTACGTTATCCCATCGTCTGCGCGCCGATGTTTATCATCTCGAACAAGGAGATGCTCCTCGCTTGCGCAGAAGCGGGCATCTTAGGGTCGATGCCCTCGCTCAATGCACGAACGATCGAGGATCTGCGCGCCGATCTCGAGTGGATCCGAAGCAAAACGGACAAGCCATTTGCCATCAATATGACCATCGGTTTGACCGACCCTGACCGCCTGCAAGAGGACGTTGCGCTGTGCGAAGAATTTGAGGTCCCCGTCTGGATCACCAGCTACGGTAACCCCACCGAGTTTGTTCGGCGAGCCAAAGCCAAAGGGTCGACCGTCTTCCATGATGTCGTGAACTTAAAGCATGCCCTCAAAGCTGAAGCAGCTGGGGTCGACGCGATCATCGGCGTGTCTGCGGGGGCTGGCGGTCACGCGGGGAAGATCAGCCCCTACGCCCTCTATCCCTACCTCGCAGAGCACCTCAAGGTTCCCGTGATCGCTGCCGGATGCATCAGCACCGGTCGACAGATCGTCGCCTCCCTCGCGCTCGGCGCTGAGCTGGTTTATATGGGGACTCGGTTCATCGCGAGCGATGAGTGCGGTGCCGCCGACGCCTACAAGGATAAAGTGGTCGCCTGCGGTCCCGAGGATATCGTCTACACCGACAAGGTCAGCGGCGTGAACGCCAACTTCATCGCCGACACCTTACCCCTTGAAGAGACGAGCGGTTCAGAGGCTAAACGCTGGAAGGATATCTGGTCAGCGGGGCATGGTGTAGCTGAGGTGAAGGCGGTCCAACCCATTGAACAGATCGTCGATGATTTAGTACGCGAATACCACGATGCGCTCCAGGCGCTGTCCTAGGCTGATCCAGCGTTGCGCTGATTTGGTGCCTGTGAGGAACTGAAACATGTCGATTGCCTTTGTCGCAGGAGCTACGGGTTACACCGGCCGTGCGGTCGTTCACGCTTTAGCCCAAGCCGGTATCGAAACCCACGCGCACGTTCGCCCCGACTCGAATCGCCTGTCCGAATGGACTGAGCAATTCACTCAGTGGGGCGCTCAAATCGACACGACGCCATGGGATCAAGAGGCGATGACGAAGCGCCTTTCTGAACTTAACCCAAACGCAGTCTTCGGGTGCCTCGGCACCACTAAAAAGCGGATCGCTCAAGACGCAGCCAAAGGCGAGACCTCCAGCTATCAAATTGTCGATTACGGCATGACCGTGATGCTGCACCAGGCTGCTCAGAGCTGCTCGAGTGAACCACGCTTCGTCTACGTGTCGTCTGCTGGCGCCAAGCCGGGCAGCGAGGGCAGTTACCTTGGAGCGCGCTGGGCCGTTGAGCAGGTGCTGATCCAAAGCAAGCTCCCCTACACCATTGGGCGCCCCTGCTTCATCACCGGACCCAGCCGAGATGAGGATCGTCCGGGTGAGCGAATCGGAGCGAAGGTGAGCGACGCGATTCTGTCCGTGCTCGGTGGCCTAGGGGCGAAGAACCTACAGCAGCGCTATCGCTCAACCACCAACACGGTGCTCGGAGCAGCCCTTGCTCGGCTCGCCTTCGACTCGAGCGCCGCGCGACAAATCATTGAATCGGAGGGACTTCGGTGACATGTTTACCCCCCCACGAACGAGCGCATTAGAGCGCTTATACATCAAGCCCAACAGCAGCTTAAGACAGGATCAAAAATGAGCCTACTTCGTCCACTTCTCATGATTTTGTCGGTCACACTCATCGCCTGCGGAACTGACTCCGGCTCAGGGCCGGGGACCACCATCTGCTCTGAGATGACTCGCTCCCATTGTCTGCAACAAGCCCATTGCACCCTTGAGCTCACCTACACGACGGACGATCAAGGAGAGCGTCGAGCCAACGATGGTGTCTATCGATGCCGTGATGCCGAAGGGCCATGCGAGTTACGCAATGGGCTGACGTGTCAAGAAGTCGAGGGATGCACCGTAGTGACGGGTGAATGTTACTGCGGATGCAAAGGGTACGGACGAACGAGCGTTCCTGATGGTGATGAAGCTGGAGATTGCAACTGCGCTTGCGGCGGAGAAGAGCCGCCCGGTTGCGTTGAATCTGCGCCCTAGAAGAAGAAGCCTGCAGAGCTCGAATGATCTGGTAAACTTGCGACAATTGGAGGACGCAGTGACCCATTACAACGCTCAAAATCTCGGGCTCTTCGCCGTCATTTCGAGCCTGATGGCTTGCGGCGCGGCGAGTCCAGCGCCGGGCACACCGAATCAAGGGGCAGGTGCCGACGCCGGGCCGGCGATCAACCTCCCCGATCCAGAGTACGGCTTATCAGACCAAAGCGTCGACGTGGGATCAGACACCCGAGACTATGTGCTCTACATCCCAGATTCCTACACTCACGACACCGAGACGCCGGTGATGCTCAACTTTCACGGTGGCTCCATGGATGCCAACGGCCAGCTCTTTACCTCGGATATGCGCAGCCTCGCAGACGCCGAGAACTTCATCCTCGTGTATCCCGAGGGCAGCCCTTTAGAGACGGGTGAGAGCCACTGGAACCCCCTACCACCAGGCTCTGAGGGCAAGAGCGACGCCGACGACTTTGGTTTTGTTAGCGCCCTGCTCGATGCGCTCGAAGCCAACTACCGAATCGACACCGAGCGGGTCTACGCCACGGGCTACTCAAACGGCGCAGGCATGGCTTACGGTTTGGCGTGTTATCTTAGCGATCGCATCACAGCGATCGCACCGGTCTCTGGGTCGATGTACGTTCAGATGCAGCGCGACTGCGCCGCCAGCCACCCCACCGCGGTGGCGATTTTTAACGGCACCAACGACTTTGCTCGCCCTTACGATGGCTACCCCGAGTGGTTCGTGCCCGTCGATGAGGCGGCGACCTTTTGGGCAGAGCACAATCAAACCAGCACCCAGCCGCAAACGGATGAGCTCAGGAGCGGTCGGGTGACCGTGGAACGCAAAGTCTACTCAGGCGGCGAAGGTGACGTCAGCGTCGTGCGTTATAAGGTGGTCAATGGTGATCACGACTGGTTCGATCTCGATCTAGAAGGACGGAACCTGGACCAGTTGATCTGGGACTTTGTCTCGGCGCACAGCCACCAGGGGCTACGCTAGCCGTTGTTTGAGCTAAAAAGCTGGATCATCAACGCCCTTGAAACGATAAACGGGATCCCAATTAGGGCTTGAAGTCGGCCTCGGGAGCGAGCTTCCTAAAACCTTAGCCACGATCGTCTCACTCTCGGTCCACAGACGCTCTGCAATCGCGTCGTCATGCGCCTTGGGATGCACAGGTTCAACCGCTCGATTGTCCGAAAAATAGGTTCCCGTCACCGAAGCAAGCGAAGGATGCGTTGCGACCAAGCACTGCGTCGACGCCCCTTGCTCCGTGGTTTTAAGGTACGGTTTGAGCCGCTCATACATCGCCGCTTTATTCGGTACGTGCCGACCTAGATTCGTATCGATGACGCCTGGATGAACAGAGTTGGCTGTTCGTTGGGAGCCCTCAAAGCGTTTTGCGAGCGAGCGGGCAAACATCAGATTGGCGAGCTTACTTTGCCCGTAGGCTTTCCAGGGCTCATAACCGCTCGCACCCGAGAGGTTGTCAAACTCAATACCTTCATCGGGTGCCATGCGGTGGGCTCCGCTCGACAACATCACGACCCTAGCATCTGAGCTCAGCTGGTCAATCAACCCAGTGACTAAGGCAAAGTGACCGATGTGGTTGGTAAAGAACTGCCGCTCAAAGCCTTCGATCTGCTGCAGGTCCTGCAGCGCCATGATCCCAGCGTTAGCGATCAATCCGTCGATCGTTCCTAACCCACTGATCGTCTCAACAGCAGCTTGAACCGAGTGTAAATCGCTCAACTCGCACGCTACTGCGGTGCCCTCAATCGATAAATCGTCCAGAGCATTTTGCGCTTTCTCGAGCGTACGCGCCAACCCGACAATTGTTGCGCCGCGCAGAGCCAACACCCTGCAAGTTTCGTAGCCAAGACCTGAGTTGCATCCGGTCACCACGTAACGTCGACCGGTGAGGTCCAACCCTTGGGTTACCTCTTCTGCTGGCGCTTTCGAATCAAATACTGGCTCAGTCATAGACGTCTCTTTGATCGTTCAATGGGCGTGAACCATGAACCCCAGGACTTGTTCGATCAAGCGCTGATCACCAAAGACAGATCGATCGCGCAGTCTCCGCATCGGTCGAGTCGGTCGATAACGGTTAGTTCGTCGATCACGAACTTCAGATCAACAATTGGAAGCGCGAGCACAGCAAGCCCACGCAGCCCAAAGCTCCGCCCAAAACCGGTTTTGATGTATCGGGATTTAGACTACCAATGCGGCTGAACTTGGCGCCGAGGCTCCCGATGCTAGCACAAATCACTCGCCTATACCGGGCGTATAATTACTACGCATCACCCGACAAGTTCTTGGTTCGAAGTGCCCTGCGCGAACTCTTAGATTCACGTCGTCAATACCGCAAAGCTCTGGAAGTTGGCGCTGGTATTGCGACGCTAACCCAGCTGGTCAAATCGCATGCGCAGATCGAAACCTACATCACGTCGGACGTTGATGAGAGCGACACCGCAGACGTTGTGTGTGATGCGCAGGACATGCCGTTTGAGGACCAGTCGTTTGATTTGATTATCTCTTTTGAAGTGATGGAGCACATCCCTGATCCCGAAGCCTTCATCTCGGAGACGGCGCGTGTACTGACGGCTGAAGGCGATGTTCTTTTCACCCTGCCTTTCATCTACGGCCGACACGACTTCCAAGATTTCCATCGCTGGACCGAGAAGGGTTTGCATCAGATTTTTGAGCGGCATGGTCTGGCGATCAAAGCTTTGCGCAAACGTGGAGGGACAGGACTCGCAATGTCTCGGCTCTTCGTAAACTACGTGCACGACAGCGTGGCGTCGCGTCAGAGGCAATGGAGGACTAAGAGTTCACACACCAAATTGCTCCAAGCTCTGATGACGCTAACCTTGGTTCCAGTGAATATGATCAGCTGGCTCGCTATGTTTTGGGACAAGATCTTTGATCGTGACTCAGCTAACCCGCTGGGTTTTGTGATTTTAGCGCACAAACCCAAGGCGCTTAAGGCGTCGAGCGAAGCCAGACCATATGCCGCACGGGTTTAGGTATCTGCTTTGTTTGTATGCGCTTGGCTCCAAGCTTTTGGGCTCGATCGACGCCTCTATGAGGCGTGAGTTTATCGATCGAGCCATGAATCGCAGGCGCACACTGTGGGTCTGAAATTATGCATCACCGCTGCCTGGATCTCAGCGCTAGCCTGCGCCGACGTCGCTGTGGACGAGACAGTCCCTGACGCCTCTTTGTTGGAGATCAAAGATACAGGACAAAGAGCGCAAGATAGCGGCTCCAAGATTCCGGACTCTGGTCTTTCCGATACTCAGCTTGTCGATGCCCAAGCTCCTCACGCTCGGACTAAGAGTCACAAACGCGGAATTGCCTACAACCTGTCGTCCTCAGAAGACTTTGAAGCGCTCGAGCCAGGCGTCAGCTGGTGGTACAACTGGAGCCCCTACCCAAGCGACCAAACCCCCGCCGATGTCCGCCAAAGACTCGGCATGGATTTCATCCCGATGATGTGGAACGGCAACTACCAAAGCGAGGACATCGAGGCGATGCTGGAGGCGGCTCCGCACATCGAATATCTGCTCGTGCTCAATGAGCCCAATCTGGTCGATCAAGCGAACATGACCCCGCAAGCAGCAGCCGAGCTGTGGCCTAAATATGAGGCGATTGCGCGAAACACAGGGGTTAAAATCATCGGCCCGGCGATCACTTGGGGAACCTTTGCGGGGTACGAAGACCCTGTGGTGTGGCTCGATGCATTTTATGCCACCTATGCGGCGCAAAACGATGGCGCAGAGCCCCAAATCGATGCCCTGGCTTTTCATTGGTACGACTATGGGCTCAACGGGCAGTTGGAGCGATTAACCCGCTACGGCAAGCCGTTCTGGGTGACCGAATTCGCCAACTGGCATGGCTTATGGACAGCGCCGGATGGCGCTGAAATCGATACGGTTGAAAAGCAGATCGCGCAGATGACTGAGATGGTCGCTGTCTGCGAGCAACGATCAGACGTTCATCGCTACGCCTGGTTTACCGGCCGCTGGGACGACGACACACGTCATACCAGCCTGCTCGCCGGACCCGGGCAACTCACCGCTCTAGGCGAGCACTACCTCTCACTACCCTTCGAGTAACCCATGAACACCCTCGCTGCTGATGAAACATGGTCGACTGAGACAGTCATCGATACCGATGAGACCCTTTGGTCGAGTCAACAGGTCGCCGAGCTCCCGCAGGTCGATGGTTCCGGTCATCTCCTCACTCTTTCTGATAGAACGATCCTTTATTGGTCAAAGTTTCCTCACCAAACGATGACCATCTTACGCATCGACCCTCAAACCGGACAGGTGGACTACGTTCAATCCCCCCTGCCCGAACCTTCATGGATGATCCGAGTATCAACAGATTGGATCTTAGTCGCTCAACCTGACGATCATGAGCGGAAACAAGCAGGATGCTTTGCGCTGTGGAACCCAGTTACTCAAACCACTCGAGACGTCGAGGGCAAGGCACCCAGTGCAACGACGATGACTACCGACCAAGTCGGCGATCAGATCCATCTGCTCTCCAACAATCGATTCGCCGATGTCTCATGTGGTTTTGACTACGTGATGGATCAAACGAACTATGGTATTTTCGACATCAAAACCGGGCAGTTCTCAACACCCTTTCATGGCGTCGAAGATACCGAGGCGCGCCATCTCATCGTTCAAAACAAGAGTGAGACCCTAGTCTTTGGCTATGGGCGAGCCAATTACTTCATCGATCTGATGCGGCGAGACTTCAGCCATGTTGACCGCTCAAAGCACGACTTCGAATTTCGCCTGTCTCATGGGTACGACGTCAAATGCCTAGGAGCCGATAGCCAGCGCGCTTTGCTCGTGTTTGGCAACTACGGCTACACGGACCCCAAAGAGTGCGCGCTCATGCGCTGGACGCGCGAACAAGCCTGCTTTGAGGTTATCGGTCGCTGGATTGGGATGCATTATCTGTGTTCAACGATTCTCAACGACGGCAGCTCGCTGATATTTTGCCGCCAGCGCACAACCGGCACCGTTCGTATGATCAACCATGTGCCTGGCAAACACAGCGCCTATGCGGGCCGACTTGAGGGCATCATGCCTGATGCAGTTTTTCAAAGCGCTCGCGGTGATATCTACGTCAAGAGCGCCATGAGTTTGGATCGAATTACCGCCCCTGAATCAATACTCTGATCCGGCAGTTAAACTATGGAAAATACACCAACACACCAGCGAACTATTGTCGCTATTGGCGGAGGCGGCTTTTCATCGCTCATCGATCAATACAGCCTCAGCTTTACAGGCAAATCTCAACCTAAGGTGTGCTTTTTACCGACCGCAAGCGGCGATGCCGAAGGCTATATCGAGAACTTCTATGAGCATTTTGGAGCGTTTACACCGCATACCTCTCACCTGAGTCTGACGCGCTACAATCAACCCAATCTTCACCAACACTTGCTCGACCAAGATCTGATCTATGTCGGCGGCGGTAACTCCTTTCAAATGCTGCTCGTGTGGCGCGCCCACGAGGTCGATAAAACCCTCAAAAGAGCTTGGGAAAATGGCTGCGTCATGACCGGGCTCAGCGCAGGTTCGATCTGTTGGTTCCATGGTTCGATCACCGATTCATGGGGTCATCCCTACCAACGTCTAGACGACGGGCTCGGCTTATTGCCCGGGAGCCATTGCCCTCACTATGACGCCGAGCCCGACCGTCCAGCCATCTATGAAGACTTGGTCGCTCGAGGTCAATTAGCGCCTGGTGTCGCAATCGACGATCACTGCGCCGTTCGCTATCAGGGCACGGAGCTTGTGGACATTGTTTGCGCAAGCCCAGGTCACCAAGCGTACGCTATTACGCAGACCGAGGGACAACCCAAACGGGTCGCGCTCAGTCCAAGACTCCTGACAATCTAAGCCAACAACAAAAGGCTCGATACGCCCCGCCGAGTGTGCGCTCGAAGCATCAACAAACGTCACAATTACCTGCGCTCATGAACGGGTCGTTCGGCTGGTTTTGCCGTGCCTCGCGAGTGCGCGCGTGAACCGAACGCTCCTCAAAAAGTATCTACCGGCGATTGCAGTATGGTCCACTTGGCAAAGCTACAGCGAGACCTCATAATCGCCGTATGAGTTTGTTTGAAAAATACGGTGGAATCACCACAGTTCAAAACTTGGTAAGAGACTTTTACCAGGACGTGATCGTCTCGCCGACGTTGTCGCCCTATTTTAAAAACACTGATCTAGAAGTCCTCATAGGGCATCAGGTCGATCTGTTTTGCTTTGTTATGGGTGGTCCGTGCAGCTTTGATTTGGATCGGCTTCGAACGGCGCACATGGGCTTGAAGATCAACGCAGAACTCTTCGCTGAGGCAGCGACGTTACTCCAGAACACACTTGAAGATCACCAAGTCGAAGCCGACGATATCCGACAGGTCATGGAGACGGTTGCTTCGACAGCTGTCTTGATTGTTCAACAGTGACCATGCTCACAAGCCGAATGGTTGCGCTGATCGAATGTGCGTGGCCCGGAGGCGTCATCACCAGGCACAATGACGTCGCCGAGCAGCATGGGGCGGCTATCGGGCTTCCGCTAGCCGAGGTGTACCCGGAGATTAATGATCGTCGTCTCAGCCGTCTGATGGACAAGAACCGTGCCTTTTCTCAGCTACTTGAGACATCCGTTGCGAGCGGAGTCTATGAGTTGACGGCTGCATCAGTCGAACCTGGTGTTGTACGAATCGAAGTCTATCCTGCAGCCGCAGCGAGCGAGGTCCGGGCTTCGACAGACCACTACCTGATGCGCGTCGAAGCGTTGTCAAAAGAACTCAAACAGTTTCCGGAGAGTAACCCGAACCCGGTCATACGTGCGACAGAATCAGGTGAGCTACTGTACGCAAACCCCGCAGCGAGGAGCTGCATGCCAGAGTCGCTCAATCACACCAACCAGCTGCCAGACGGATTTATCCCCCACCTCAATAAGGAGGCGCTCCACGACTTTGAGATTGAGTGCGGCGATCGCTGGTACTCCGTTCGCCCGGTTTGGTCGAATCATCTCATCTGCTTTCTATTGTATCTGACCGACATCACCTCGGACAGAAAAAACAAACTTATTCTGAGCAATCTCGCCCGCTTCTTCTCACCCCGCGTCGCAGCTAGTATTGTATCGCATGAGGGTGAGATTAGAGTTCAAACATCGCGCAAGATGCTCACTGTTTTCTTCGCAGACCTCGTCGGGTTTTCGCAGCTTGCCGAGGACCTCTCGTTGGACGATCTCAGCGAGTTACTCTTCGGTTATCTGTCAGAGATGACGCAAATTGCGGAGCGGCATGGTGGCACAGTTGACAAGTACATCGGCGATTGCATCATGGTGTTTTTTGGTGACCCAAGCTCAGCCGGTGTCAAAGCCGACGCCGAGCGTTGTGCGTCGATGGGGCTCGATATGATTGAGTCGGTCAAGGGCATCAACAGAACGTGGCGAACGACCCACGGTTTCGAGCCGCTCAAACTGCGAATGGGGATGCATTCGGCGACCTGTGCGGTAGGCAATTTTGGCTCCCAGACGCGCCTCGACTACACCGCTGTGGGTAACGGGGTTAACGTTGCAGCGCGTCTCGAAGGTATCGCTGAAACGAACACGATCGTCTGCTCGGCAACGACCGCACACCACTTAAGCGAGCACTTCGATTTAGTGCATATTGGTGATCACGAACTAAAAAATATCACCGAACCTGTCGCCGTCTTTCGTATCATGGGGCACCGTGCGCCAACCTAGAGTGGTCACGACGAGTTGACTCGGTTTGTCGTCGAGTCAGTGTGACGTAGCGCCAGGCTCGCCCTCCAGCAGACACCTTCGAGGTTGCTCGATTGGCTAGCTTACAGTGATCCACTGGCTCGTCGAGACAACTTCTGCTGCGCTGCTCGGCCGGAGAACAAAAACTGCCGGCGTGGCTGCAACTTGCCTTAAGGCAATGTAAACGGTGCATAGAGTTCACATCTAACCGACGGAGATGATCGATGTCGATCTACGAAAAATGGCATGAGGGCACGTTATTGCGTGACGCTGAGGCGTTGATCGCCTGCTTACACGATGAATTTAAGTTTGTGCGTCACCAAACCGGCACCACCATGAACAAATCAGAAATGGCGGCGATGTTGCGCAGCTTCATGAGCGACACTGCAGTCGTCGTACAAAGCCAAAGCTGTCTCTATGAAAACCATGAGGTCATGATCGAGCATACCGTGATGGACTTTGCGGACGGCTCGCGAGAATCCGTAATCGTCTTTAATCGACTCAGCGAGGGTTTGATTATCCATACGGAGACCGGCGCCACAGTGGTTCAGCGATCATCCTGACGCTCACGCGATCAAGCCAACAGACCCCCCTTATGACTGAGTTACAACCAGCACCTAAACTGCATGATCAGCTACCTCGGCACCTTGCGGAGCGGACGCGTGTACTCTCGAACCACAACCCATCAGGTGCGTTCGTTCTCTATTGGCTGCGCACAGCTCAGCGAGCCCACGACAATCCGGCGCTTGATACTGCGCTGGCAGCTGCTGATCTCCTCGGATTGCCTGTGTTCGTCTATCACGCGCTGAGCGAACGCTACCCCCACGCATCCGACCGTCACCACACCTTCATCCTCGAGGGTGCGCGCGACGTTCAAGTTGAGCTTAAGGACCGCGGCATCGGCACCGCCTTTCACCTCGAGCGCCCGGGGCATCGCGGCGCGCACTTGATCACGCTCGCTCAGCGCGCTGCCCTCGTCGTGACCGAAGACCTCCCGGTGCCACCCTTGGTCCAATGGACCCGCCGATTGCA
>JBDQPD010000063.1:0-19951 GCA_040260805.1 Myxococcota bacterium
GGGGTTACGATCGATTTGAGGGATGGGACACGTAGGAGTGCACACGGCACCCCTGCGCAGGTGGAATCGCTACCCTACTACCCTGCCGGCACTCCAGGCACCCTGCAGTCTACTCAGGGGTCGAACGTCGTGTGCGAGGCAGTGTACACGAGGTACGACCCGTACAACGCCAACGTGCTGGAGCACTACCTGATGATCACGTACAAGGCCATCGATATGCTCACGCTCACAGGCATCTACTTCTCGCCGCCCAACTCCAGTCTGGAGGTGCGAACGAGAATCCGTCGCGCCATGGACCGGGCGACGCGTTGCTTGAACACTGCCAAACGCATCGCTGCGGAGGTGCGAATCGAGCGCTCGGATTGCCAGACGATTTGCGTTCGTATGACTCAGCCAACGCCATCCTCAACCTGCTCGGCGTCAAGAGCGTTCGGCTGATGACCAACAACCCAGATAAGTTGCGCAGCGTGCGAGAAGCGGGTCTTTTAGCCGAGCGCGAGCCTCATCTCCAGCCTGTGGGTGATCTGGCTCAGCGCTACGTGAGAACCAAACAACATCGAATGGGTCATCTCAACGAGGGGGCTAGCGACACTCGCCCCCTCTTTCTGACTGAGTTCAACTCGCTGCTAAGCGCTTCTTGACCGAGCGTGCACCGATGAGCAGTCGTCAGCGCATAGCCATTGTGGGCGCCGGCATGGCAGGTCTTAGCGCCGCTGGCGAGCTAGCCAAGCGGGGTTATGAAGTGGTGGTGTTTGAGAAGTCTCGGGGGCCAGGCGGGCGGTCATGCTCTAGGCGTCGTGAAGGGGGAAGTTTCGATCACGGTGCACCCTTCTTCGAAGTGCGAAGCCCTGCCTTTACGGGCGCCGTCCGCCGCTGGCATCTTCACGGTATTGTGGTTCAATGGGACGGCGACTTTGGCGTCGCCCGAGGCGGCGGAATTCAGAGGGAACACCATTCGGACGAGCGCTGGGTCGGACAACCGAAAATGAGCTCAATCGGTCGGTATCTTGCGAGCGGTCTGAACCTTCACGTGAGCACCCGCATCATCAGCCTGAGTGGCGACCCTGGCGCTTGGGTGCTGACTGATGGCGCAGGGACCGAACACGGACCCTTTGATTGGGTGGTGCTGAGCTGTCCGGGGCCACAAGCTCGTACGCTGCTGCCTGAGGCGTGCCCACTTGCGGAAGAAGCCAGCCACATGAGGTACTCGACGACGTGGGTCGCCATGCTTGAGTTCGAGGATCCACTCGATCTCGAATGGGACGCTATACGGTTTATCAGAGGGACGCTCGGAGCTGCGTATCGAAACTCAAGCAAACCCGAACGAGGAGCGCAAGAGCGCTGGGTTCTCCATGCAGACAGTCAGTGGAGCGCAATCCACCAGGAGCGCTCTCAACACTGGGTCGGCGCTGCGCTGAGTGAATCTTTTTCATCCTGGACTGGCGCCTCTCCAAGCTTTGTGTCGGCTCATCGTTGGCTCTACGCTCAAAGCCAGCTTCGGGGCATCCGTCTCGCCATGGCGGACAGCCAGTGGCAGCTAGGATTGTGCGGTGATGGATTAGCCGGTTCGGGGCTAGATGCCGCCTGGTCGAGTGGCGTGACCATGGCGGAAGATATCCACCTCAGTCAAAGATCGAAGGCTTCGCACCACTAGGCGCCGGAGCCTTGGGCTCGCACCAGCCCTCGCTCAGCCTTTGGCGAGCCCGAGCCAAGTCAATCGAATCGTCGCAACGTGTCGGCCATGACGGATTGGCTGCTGTCCATACGATTCTCGAGCCACAGGCTTCATGGACAATCAAACCCGCCTGGAACAGATCCTCAAAAGGTCCATCCACCGAGAGAGTCGCCAGCCATTCGTAAGGTTGATTGCCGGCGCATATCGACTGTGCGAACTGACTTAACCGCTCCTGATCAACTCGCCTGGCTCGATGTGGAAGCGCAGGACATTTTCCATCAAAGCGAAGCGCGGCTACAGAGCACATGGGGTCATACTCCTCGTGATTCATACGCCACCGATCGCCGTACCGGCCTTGAATCAGGACCTGGAACGCCTCGGAGCGCCACCAAAGGGTGACCGCAAAACCCTCACCCTTGCGCACCTCATCCAAGGGGCGAGGAAGATGACCGCCCCCGAAGGTTGGCACGTCAAAACGTAAACCGTGGGGCGGCGAGGAATCTGGCGCAAGCAAAACGAAGCTGGAAAATTCCTGTTGGGCGGCAGCGACGATCACCTGTGCCACTGTTCGAGCGGGGACGTCGGCGCCCACCATGATGTTCATCGCGCCCTTTGACCTCGCCTGGGATCCCATCAACCGGTCGTGTACCGCTCGAAACTTGGTCTTGAGTTGCCTGTTGGCAGCCAGGTCCAAAGTGGCGAGCCTGGATTTCTTGAATCGTACGACGCGATAACCCCTACGTTTTGCCCAGAAACGCTTCCAGTTCAGGCGCCTGCTTTCGTTGATCGCAATGGCGTCTTTGGTGATGATCACGCTCGGGCCATCGAGCGGGCGATCAGGGCCTCGCAGCCCATCTGCAGACGCCGAACCCGCACCACCCAGAACCCAAAGGGTCAGCGTCACGATGTATGAACAGCGCACTGGTGAGCCCCCCTCATCATCGACTGCTATCGCTCAGAACTCGCGCAGCCTGGCGTGACAAACACGCGTTGCGGTTCCATAATCACCCTAATCGATTCATCATTCGGGTGCCACCAGCATATGCCTCTTGCGCCATCTGATCGCGAACCTAAAGCCCGTGCGCTCGGCAAGGCGTTGATCACCTCATGGCCGGTTTGGTGGGCGATTGCGGTGGTCACTTGGATGATCACCAACCACAACAGCTCGCCACCTGACCCTGCCTTGGTCGGGACCGAGACGTACGGGCACAACCAAACCGGCGATTTATCGATGTATACCCGATGGACATTGATAGAATTTCTTTGGGTCATGATCACCACCAAGCCATGGTCCAAAACCCATCAATCCAGAGGGTATCTAATCGCTTTTGCGACGCTGGTCCCTTGGGCGCTTTTCTGTACACTGATCAGCCTTCACGGCGGCACGATTAATGGGATCCATCTTCTGGGGGTCTACGGGCTGATCATCAGCTTGGGCATCGCCTACTCGAGGACTTCAAGGTCAGACGGCGTAGTCACCACAAGCTCCTAGAGGCTTGCGCTGAGATCGTCTGGGCGCTGCTGATGTTTGTCCGCTTCGCTCCCCCTGAATCGAGCTGGGACCCACAATTCGCTAGCGACTAAAACCCCTGCGGCGAAGACGAATTGCAGAGGCATTCGAACCCATAAAATCCATCGCTCTTTAGCCATTCCATCCAAGTACACATCATTGACCAACATATGAATATTCGCAGGATACACAGCGACCAACAACGCCAACAAACCGATCCCTGCGAGCCGTCGGAATCGAGGAATAAGTAAGCCTGCGCCGCCGAGAATCTCAAAGACACCGCTGAGGTACACCAGCGCTAGCGGCGATGGCAGATAGCTCGGCACGATCCCTACAAACAGGTTCGGGTCTCTGAAATGTTCGACGCCCACTGCAATGAATGAGAGCCCAACGAGCCATCTCAGCACCGCTGCTCTTTGAGCGTTATCCATCGTGTACGCTTTGTGCGGCATGGCAATCACCCAATCGCTTACGCATCCAAGCTAGTGCAAATTTGTCAAACTGCCGAGCCATGATCAAAGGCTGGAAACGGTTACTCACCAAAATCCGTTCACGCAGTGGCCGTTTTGGCCTTATTTTTTGTTTTTTATGACCGCTTTGTACGTTTTTTTGTTGCAAATACCCAATAACCGTCTAAAACGTTCACCAAGTGGCACACTTCAAGTGCTGAAAGGACCTTCCGTTGAACTCACTTATTTTGAACCGAACTTTATTCCTAGGGCTTGCCTTCACTGGGCTGGTTATGGCGACCGGCTGCTCAGAAGAGGCAGACACTCCGGCAGACGCAGGCCCCGTGGCAACCCCTGAGACGGACGCTGGAACCGCACCCACCACCAACACCCTCGCCGACATCGCCTCTGCAGATCCTCAGTTCTCGCTGCTGCTGGCGGCTGCGGTCAAAGCGGACCTGGTCGGTGTGTTGTCGGGCGCTGAACCGGTGACCGTCTTTGCGCCGACCAACGACGCCTTCGCAGCGTCAGGGCTCGACGCCGCTGCTGTCGAGGCGCTGACCGCTGAGCAGGCGCGAGGTATTCTGTCCTACCATGCGGTTCCCGGAACGATCGCTTCGACTGATCTCTCCGCCGGTATCGTGACGACCGTCGCACAGCTCTCGCTGGTCGTCGGCACCGAAGGCGGCGTGACGCTCAACGGCGGAAACGCAGTCACTGGTGGCGCCAACGTGGTGACCGCCGACGTACCTGCCGACAACGGCATGGTTCACGTGATCGATCGTGTCTTGCTGCCCCCGACGGTCGCTGACCTGACTCGCTACGCAGGATTGACCGAACTCGGCGCAGCGGTCGCAGCAGCCGGCCTCGCCGACACCCTCTCGGGTGAGGGCCCGTTCACGGTGTTTGCACCAACCAATGACGCCTTCCCGGACGACGTCACCGGACTCGACGTGACCCAGATCCTGACCTACCACGTGCTGTCAGGATCCGTCGCCTCGTCGGACGTGACCGCTGGTCCGGTCACCACCCTCGCCACCCAATCCTTTGGCGAAGGTGATGGCGCAACGAGCATCAACTTGAGCGCCTTGATCGACACCTCAAATGGCGTCCGCATCAACGATACGGCGAACGTCGTCATCGCCGACGTCCGGGCGACCAACGGGATCGTGCATGTCATCGATGGCGTTCTGCTCCCGCTGAACGTCGCTCAAGTCGCCGTCGTCGGAGGATTTACCCAGCTCGTGGCAGCCGTCGGTGCATCGGATCCTATCCCTGCACAGATCGCTGGCGGCGACCAAGCCGTACCGGTCCTCGATGCGCTCTCGACGCTCAGCGCTTTGACTGTCTTTGCTCCGTCGGATGATGCGTTCGGCGCAGCCTTCCCGGATGGCCTGCCGGCAGACGGTGGAGCGATTCTTGGGGTCTTAGCCGGTCACGTTCTGGCAGGCGCAGCTCCAGTATTGGCAGCGGGCATTCCTGCGGACGCAACCGCTCAGGTCCCAGCGCTGGTCGGAAACCTGACCTTTGACTCAAGCGCTACGCCCCCGACGGTCTCACTCGTCGAGGGCTCTACAGCGAACATCGTGGCGACCGACATCGGTGCAACGAATGGTGTCGTCCATGTGATTGATGCGGTGCTTGTGTCGAACCCCTAAGGGCACAGGCTTCGCAGCAAGGAGGGTCGTCCCGGAAACGGGGCGATTCTTTTTTTTGCGCAGCAGCAGCGAACTCGCCGATGAGCTCCCCAGAGCATGTCAGTTCAGTACCCTTTTGTTGGTGGGCGCCTTTCCGGTTACGCGGCGTAGGAAAGCATTAGCCGCGACGGTGAGGGCATCAAAGATGCAGATAAAGGAGGAAGGTACCGATGCACCTCCCTCCTCATGATGCTCTATTCGGCAGTTAGTTCGCCGAAAGAACCGCATCGACAGCCGAGGCTGCCCAGTTGTAGAGCCGGACCTCTGTGGCGCTCTCCACTCGAAGCTCAAGATAGCCGCGAGCTGACCGCAGCATCTGAACGCCGCTTTGCTCCTCATAAGGGACGAACAGCATCATCAACTCGTGGTTGGAGATGGCCTTCACGAAGTGGCGATCATAACCCGGTCCAATCGGACCCGTGAACTGTGTGTAAGGGGCGACTCTTTGACCTTCATTGCTCACGCACTGAAGGTTCCCCACCAGGCTTTCGTCTTCGAAAAAGATGCTACCAAAAGAGCCGTCCGGAAAGGCCAGTGAAGCGATCTCTGTTGGCTCATGCTCGGTGTAAACCTGAGAAGCGCTGACAAGCTCTCCTGCAGAGTTCAACACCGCATAGGCGGTGCTGTCTGGGCCACCATACTCAAAGCTACAGAGCCAATTTCCGTTAGCTGACTGTGAGATGCTGTTGAGGTAACTGTAGGTGTTTGACAGCAAAACATCAGCAACGACATCCCCGGTCGGAGCCACAACCATGGCGCGAGTCTCAGAGTTGTAATTATTCCAGCGGTCTCCTCCGAGCGCACTCACCGCTTCCAGCAAGATGTTGAGATTTCCATCTGCGTTGACGCTCATCGCCGGTTCAGACCCAAGCCCTAATCCTGCCCAAGTTTGACTTGCCGTAATGGTATTAGCCGCGTTGTAGATGTCGAGCTGCAGAGCATACTCATAGGTCGGTTCTTCGCCCTGGGCTGGAGGATCGGCAGGAATCTCGGTGGCTGTGCTGTGCAGCAAGGCAAAGCCATCGCCGATAGCGGCGAGACCAAAGTATGTGCCATCCAAAACACTCACCGCGTCATCAAATCGGGTTGAGGAGATCAAATCACCAGCGGCATCATAGCGCCGAAGGTCCACTTGCGCGGGGACTGCAGGGATTAGTTCACCTGTTTCTGGGTCCTGGCTCTCAGCGACAGAATCTCGGTCGACAGCCATCAAAATATCGCCATTCGCAAGGGTTACCAGTGGGGTTCGCTCTCGCCAACCGTCATCGCAATCAATACCGGTAAGGACTCTCGGAGCGACCGTGGTCGCTCCAGCAAGGTCAATAACGGTGTAATAAAGGGCTGTGCTTGTGTCTTGCCGATCGACGCCCAAAGGTGCCCCGCAAAAGAGAAGCGCAAAGTTTCCGTCGTTGAGCTCTGTGACATTCAAATCACCGTCAATACTCACTGAATCGACAACGGTGATCTGCGAGATAAACGGACTGAAGAGTTGGCTGTACTCCGCGTGGTCGATGACTTGGCCGTTAACCACCACCTGTGCGTAATAACTAAGATTTTCTGATGCTTGTGTGAGGTCAAGCGACAGGTACGCGCCCGGTTCAATGCGGCCTGAGGCGGCGAGCATGGCACGACCGTCTCTACCGTTACAAAGGAACGTGCTCTCATCGACTTCATCCGCGTCGAGAACGCCGTTATTCGCCGTCCCTTCACCGTCATCCAAACCGGTCTTGAACAGTTGACCACCGAAATTGCAGCCATCCACGCCATCGGTAGCGTCTGGGTTCGCCTCAACGTTCGTCACCGCAACTAGAACGTCGTAACCATCAGCGCCATCAGCGCCACTCGTCCCCGCTGCGCCAACTTTTCCGTCGTCGCCTGTGCAACCTGCAAAGGTTGAAATCATGGTGGTGAAAAGTAGAGCAACACGTGCTTGTTGGTAATTCATGAGCGGACTTCCTTTGCGTAAGGCGGCGCTCCTATCTGGAGTTCGTCTAAGAGTACAGAAGCTCATGAGGGGGGCTATCGTTTTATGGATGGATCCATCACCAAAAAGAACCTGATGAGCGCTCTCCATCGACGATAACAACCATTAATATTTAGAGCGTTTTCTGGGTTTTAGCGCTTGCTCTGGATCGCCTTCAAACGTCGCTCGAGGTACGCGACATACACAGCATATTCGGCGTTAAGTTCAACCAAAGCGGGTACGATTTGGTCGTGAATATCTCGCTGCGGACTCATGACCCGCTCGATCCGCTGCATCACCTGATGGACATAGGTCATGCTCTTAGCTTGATCTCCGCTCGCAAGCGCTGCGCTGGCTTCGAACAGCTCGACACCCGCAGAGGCTAAGGCAACGAACTCTTCATCGGCGTCATCACAATTCCGAGCATGTTGCAGCATCGCAGCAGGATCGAAATCACTCGAAGACTGCTCGCTGATCAGCGTGCGCAAACATCCAATTGCACTAAAATTCATCAACTCAGGGTCAGAAGTCAGCGCCGCATCAGCATCAGCGATCCGATCCTGAGCGATGGCAAACAAAGCGCGCGTGCTGATCGACTGAACCAATAAGAAAGGATTGCCCATTCCACGAGCCACGCGCTCGCTCTCATCCAACAGGGCGTCGACCTCTTCAAAGCGAGCGCTGCAAATGCATTCGCTCGCAATATTAGCGAGAGCTAATGCTTGCTCAATACGGTCATCAAACGCCTTCGCTCGGCTCGCAACATCTCGCCATAATCGCTCGGCATCCTCGCTTGAGCCGACCATACTCAACATCAGCGCTCGGTTGCTAGCATAGCGAATCCAAGACCTCTGTAAGCTCTCGGCCTCGGCTATCTGACACGCCTTTTCATAATAACTTGCTGCCTCTTTATAGCGTTTTGCGCGGACATGACCGACCCCATGAAAGAAATGCCAAACCATGTTTTGACTCGGGCTCATCTTGTCACGGTACTGCTCAAGAAAGGCTGCCCAGTCCTCAAGGCGGTCATCTTTTTTGAATTGGTTGTAATGCGCAAAAATATCGACCCAAAAGAGCCGCAAACGCTCTTGTGTGGAGCGCTGAGCATCAGGCAGGGCGCGCAATCGAGTGATGGCATCTTCGAGCTGTTCAGTCGTAATCTCACGACGAAGTTCAATGCATTCGATCTGACGGTACATGGCCTCGAGCCATGCTTCGTCGTCTTCAAGTGCATCAGCCCAGGGGCGCACGCGCTCCAAAGCTGTTCGTAGACGCGGCGTCGAACGCTGGACCAAAACCGCGAGCGACAAAACTAAGGCGCGTAAACCGCGGCGGTCCTCGTAACGATCAGCGACCGCCCTGAGGTTGCCGACCTCCGCAGCGAGGAGGTCAAACTGTCGTATTTCTTCTCTATTTTCACGATGAGTACGCAACCCTGAGCAATACTCTAAAATCCAACCCGCGTGCCGATCTTGGGCGGGCTTAACGCCGGCAGCGAGCTGCTGCTGCGCGAAGATCCGCACCGTCTCATACATGCTAAACCGCAGCTCATCGGGCTGGGAGGGCAAGGGCTCGCTGCGCAGTAAGGACCGGTCCTTGAGGTTAAGGATCACATCCATGACAAAAGGTGGGTTCTCCATCCCTGCCAAGTTCACCACAGCCTCAGCCCCTTCAAGGGTAAAGCTGCCCGCAAAGACCGAGCATTGAGCCAAGGTCGCTTTTTCGGCATCGCCCAACAGATTCCAAGACCACTCAACCGCGGCACGCAAGGTCTGCTGTCGATCGTGAGCTTCAGAGTTCCGGCTGCGAAGCACGTTAAACCGATGCTCGAGACGATCTAAGATTTTACGCGGCGAGAGCACTGCGACGCGCGCAGCCGCTAGCTCGATCGCCAAGGGGATCCCGTCCAGGCGTTCAACGATCTCATGAACGACCAAGCGGTCCGATTCAGCCAATTCGAAATAACGCTGAGCCTGCGCAGCGGCGGCGACAAAAAGCTTTAACCCTTGCTCTGAGCCCATCGGCTTCAGATCCATGACGGTTTCCACCTGAAGACCTAATCGGCGCTGTGACGTGACCACAAAGCAAACCTGCGGCGCTAAGCGCGCCCAGACGCTCAAGACGCTCCCAGCCTCCTCGACCAGATGCTCCATGCCATCAAGCACAACGACGGCTCGACCTAGGCTCGAGATCACTCGGCCTATTCGCGTGATCGCTTCGGACTGACTTTGTGCACCCGCCAATGGGGTATTGAGCGCTCGACTGGTCACACCAAGCATCGCGTCTAGATCATGGGATGCGCTCAGATCGACAAAGAAAACTCCTCCCGGCCGACCACTAACTTGCCGCTCTAGCACCTCAGCCACCAGCCGGCTTTTGCCCATGCCGCCGGGTCCTAAAACGGTAACCAACGACTCATCACCTTCGATCCATTCCGCGAGGTTAACCATCTCATCGACTCGTCCCACGAAGCGCGACGCGTAGGTTGGGTGGTGACGTAGCGGGCGAGCCGAAGCCCAACTGGTCTCGACCGATATCTCCTCCGTCCAGGCGTCCACAGGGCGAGTCGGCTTGCTCCAGGCAAGTTCAATATCTTGTTCTTCCAAAGGCGCTGCTGGCTGCAAGGCAGGAACCGTTGCGTGTCCCGGCTCGGGCGCGGTTGCGGCGCTCAAGCGCTGGTCTTCAACGCCGACGGCTGCGAGTTCGCGCAGCCAGCGGTGCAGCTCTGTTGAGTGCGGCTTACCGCCGACATCATCTAAGATCCGCTCAAGCTCATAAGCGAAGGCACCGCAATCTGGGTAACGATCATTCGGCTGACGACTGAGCCCGCGCTTCACGATCGAGAGCAACCCCGGGGGCCAGTCGCCCTTTGGGTCCAAATCAGGGAGACGAGCCTGAACGATGGAGCGCATAATTTCGTACTCGGATTCGCCAGGAAAAACGCGCGCCCCCGTGAGGCACTCGGCCAGAACCGTCGCTAAGGAGAACTGATCACTTCGTCCATCGAGCGCGTGGGTCAAAACCTGCTCTGGGCTCAGGTAACGTAACTTTCCTTTGATTTGACCGGTCTGCGTGGGCTCTTCAGCGATCACCGACGACGCAACGCCAAAATCTAAGAGCTTGGTCCTGCCGTTTGGCGTGACCATGATGTTGTGTGGACTAATATCGCGATGGACGATCCGCAGCGGTTTGCTGTCCCAGCCCTCCGCGTTGTGCGCGTGCTCAAGCGCGTAACCGACATCGATCACCACCGAGAGCACCAGACGGACCGGCAAGGTTCGGTTCAGCGCTCGGGCACGTTTTTGCAGACTGCTCAGGTCCCAACCCTTGATGTACTCCATCACAATAAAGGGCGTACCTTCGTGCTCACCAAAATCTTCGACGCGAGCGATGTTCGGATGATCGAGCTGCGCGGCGAGTTTCGCTTCAAGCTCAAAGCCGGCTCGAAACTCAGCATCATCGACGCGGTGGGCTACAATACGCTTGATGACCGCTCGACGACGAAAGCCGCGGTGACCGACCTGCTCGGCAAGACAGATCTCGCCCATGCCGCCTTTGCCGAGCGTTTTAATTAGTTTGTAACGACCAGCAAACAGCGATGTGTCAGAACCCATACTATGGATTTCTTCTGCGCGCTTACAAATTGCAAGGCTCGACGAGGTGAACTGAGCGCTCTAAGCGTCTGACAGTGCAGCGTGAAAATCTCAACATTGTGGGTTGCGTTGACCGCTTCAGTGGGTACCTAATCAAGGGTATCATATCGACGCTTACGACGGCGTAACCTACGCAGCGTGACGAGCGAAGGAAGCGGACCATGAACTCAAAACGAACCGGGGTCTTGCTCACGCAGCTCGGCACACCCAAAGCAGCGACTCAAAGCGCTGTGCGCCCATTCTTACGGGAGTTTTTATCCGATCCGCGCGTCATCGACATCTCGGCCATCGCTCGAAAACTTTTGGTTAATCTGATTATCGTTCCCTTTCGCACTCCTAAATCAACCAAGATTTACGAAGAGCTTTGGGAAGTCGGCGACGGCGTATCACCCATCATGATGCATACCGAAGCCTTGGTTGATGCGCTCAACGCTCGGCTGAGCGATGAACAGATCACCGTGCATATGGCCATGCGTTATCAAAACCCTTCGATGACCGACGTGCTCGAGGCCATGCGTCTTGAGAATTACGACAAGATTCTGATCCTGCCGATGTTTCCTCACTATGCCTCATCGAGCAGCGGAACCGCGATCCAAAAGGCGATGGAGATCATCTCGAAGTGGTGGGTCATTCCAGAGATCGAGGTCGTGAATCAGTTCTACGAAGAAGACTTTTATCTCGACACCCTGGTAGCGCAGGCTCACAAGCACGACATCTCAAGCTTTGATCACGTCGTCATGAGCTATCACGGGCTCCCCGATCGACACGTCGATAAGGTCTACGAAGGCTCTGAGAACCTGTGCAAAGATCATCACTGTGATGAGCTGATCGATCGCGACAACAAGTACTGCTACAAGGCGACGTCCTACGCAACGTCACGGCTCTTAGCTCAAAAGATGGGCTTAAAAGACGCTGACTACACCGTCGCTTTCCAGTCGCGGCTCGATGATCAATGGCTCACACCCTTCAGCGATGAGGTCATCGAACAGTTCGCCAAAGAGGGCAAAAAGAGGCTGCTGGTGTTCTCACCCGCCTTTGTTGCGGATTGCCTCGAGACGCTGATCGAGATCGGCTCGGAATACCAAGAGATCTTCGAAGAGCATGGCGGCGAAAAAATTCAACTCGTCGAGAGCTGCAACGCCGAGCCACAGTTTGTCGAAGGCTTGGCGGAATTTATCCAAGCGCGAAGCTAATCGCTCCCGAGCAGCCCGACTCGATGCAGCGCACGCTCTAGCTGCGACCAACGCTGTTCTGCGCTCCCCGTAAAGCCGATCGACATCCTGAGCAGCCCAGGCGAAATACCCGCCGCTTCCAGAGCATCGTCGGTGAGCTCGCTCGACGTCGAGCTCGCCGAGCACGACATCAGCGTGTCAAAATAGCCCAGGCTAACCGCCATAAACCCAAAACCTTCGGTATTTTGCAGATCATCCATCAGGGCTTCGGCCCGCTGACGACTCCCTGCGTTAATCGTGAGCAAGCCTCCGCATCCGTATTCAGACCGACCGATGCGCTTGAACAGCTCATAGTCAGGGTGGCTAGAGAGCCCAGGATAAGTCACCTCCACGCCCGCTGCATCAAGGCGCTCGGCAAACAACTGCGCGCGGCGAGCGTGCTCGATCATTCGGATCGGCAAATGCGGCACGCGCAGACTGATCGCGTGGGCGACTTGAGGATCCATCGTCGGACCCAAGATCATTAGAGGACCCACATGAAGATCCATTAATGAGCCGACAAAATCCGTGGTTCCACAAACAGCTCCGGCGATAAAATCGCTCGCGCCGTTCACAAACTTGGTGAGGGAATGAACCACCACATCAGCGCCATGATCCAAGGGGGTCATCGCCAGCGGGGTGAAGGTATTGTCGACCATCAATTGAGCGCCGTGGGCATGAGCGATCTGCGCGAGTTGAGGGATATTGGTCACGCGCAAGGTGGGGTTCGAGAGCGACTCACAGTAAACTACCTTGGTGCGTTCGGTGCAGGCAGCAGCGACCGCAACCGGGTCGTTAACGTCGACAAAGGTCGTCGTGATCCCACACTTCTGAGGAAAGAACTCAGCCAACATCGCCCAGGTTCCGCCATAGAGTGTATCCGACGCAACCACGTGGTCACCCTGATTGAGTAAACCGAGCAAAGCGCTCGAGATGGCACCCAAACCGCTACCCGTGCAGTAGCCCGCTTGGGCGCCCTCCATCGCGGCGAGCTGTCGCCCAAGGACATAAACCGTCGGGTTAAAGTGGCGACCATAAAGATAGCAGCCGCCCTCGTCCGGGCCGAGCTGCCCTTGGAAGATCTCTGGCATCGTCCCAGCTTCCATCACCGTAAAGGTCGTGGATGCCTCAATGGACATGTTAACCCCACCATGCTCGCCAAACTCATGGCGCAGCGTAGCGAGACGTTCAACGGGATCGGTCGGGGGTTGAGCGGTCTTGTGATCGGACATGGTAACGCTCCTTATGAGCGCCCCTTGAACACAAATCGAAGGCTTGTCGAGCCGGCTTTAGCTGCTGCCTTCAAACCGAGCGCTAAATCAGCGCGGCGGTGGCGATTCGAGACGTTCTTTGAGCGTCTTCTCGATCAGCGCTATTCGATCCTCAACAGGCGCCGCAGGCAAGCGAATCAACGCGTAGCCAAACTCCTCATAACGAACTGCAATTTGGCGACTAATCTCAAGCGCTACGGCGCGAGACTCCTGACGAATCGCCGTCGATTCATAATCCCGAAGAGGCTCACAAAAGAAGACCGCCTGATAGCGCTGCCGGCGTAGCCACGCGTCCGTGTTGGGGCCAAACTCAAGCCCCGCTCGCTCACCAAAAATTAAGTTCTCAATAAAGGAGGTGTCGCAAAATATCGTCTCCGCTGAAGCCATCGCACTGAAGACCTCGAGGTCCGCCTCAAGAATTCGTCGTTGCCATGCGACCGGATCACTTCGCATCGACTCAACTGCGTGATCCGGAGCGTCGTTTAGCAAGACGCTCGCTGTCTCTAGACAGGTCGAATATCCAGAAGCCGCTAGGGCTTCGAGTAAAGTCGTCTTTCCCGAGCAAGGGCCCCCTGCGAGCACATGGACTCCACTCTTTACCGGCTCAGCGAGCGCTAAATGATCGCCAACATCAAAGGCTAGCGCAGGGGTTTTACCGGGTCGAAAAACGTTTTTACCCTCAAAGGCTTTGGTGCCGTTTTGGTAGCTAAAATACTTGCGGCATTCGCAGGTCAAATACTCCACATCAATGGGCTGCAGGGCGCGTTTTGCATTGGGCCAATACTCCGGCTGGAGCGCGATCATCCGCTCCGCCACCTTCTGATGGCTCGGCAGACCCAAATGATCAGCGAGGCGCTCCATATAGGGTTCAGCACCCATGCCGGTTGGAACCGGACTCGCAGGGTCGATCACCTCGGGGCGAAACCAAGCGATGTCCATAACCGCCATAAAGATCGGAAAGTCATTGTCCATACCGAACATGGAGTTCACGGCTTGAGTAGCCTTGGTCACCTGGCGATCCGCTGCGCAGATCACCTCAACAAGCTGATTTTTTAACTCATCGAACCCGCGCGTCGCCGCGTCAAAGCGGCTCAGCGTCTGCCCCCCGACCTGGATCGAACCCACAGGGTAGGCGGTCACATTACACCAAGGCTGAACGGGTAAAGTGAGCAGTCGCTCACGTAAGACTTCGGGCTGCTCAAGCAGCTCAACCGACAAGGCGTTCAAGGTCTCGGAGCGGTTGCACCAACGCGCAAAGAAAACCGCCTGGACTAAACGGGGTAGATCATCGGCGACTGGGGCAACGAACTGCATCAATGCGCGCGTGCTGCGGTCGTCCTCACGAAAGACATTCAGGAAGCGCCCGCGCTGTAAAATAGGATCCAAAGACCACGGCGCAGGATCCCCGCGTTCACGGCTCAATCGAACCGCCTCTCGCGCTTGGCAAAATTCAAAGAACGCAGCGACGGGGTCCTCGATAAGCAGACCATCTAGTGCCGTTGCGTAAGGATTCACTGTACTAGACTCCACGCGCTGTACGCCTAGCCTAGAGTTGCCACGAGTCCGGTGATTGGCATAGTTCTGATCGCATCAGCGAAGGGTTTGTCCGTCGGCGATTTTGGCGGCTCAAGCGATTCTTGAACCATGGCAACGCAACCTCGGCACACCCGTACATCATGACCGAGTTGCGAGAGCAGTCACCTTGAGCGGCTCAGGTTTAGGATCCCCCCTAACCGCAGCACGGCACCGGTTGCCCATTGCAAATATTACCCCAACTACCCCCACCGCATGCTCGGCACATGTAGAGATAGCCGTAGCCATCATTCCACCGCGGGCTGTCGTTGACGATCACATGCCCATTGTTACCGTCAGCGCAGACTTGACCCCAATTGTTGTGCGCGTCGAGCTCGGCTCGAGTGCATTGATGCGCGTTCCCCCCAAACCGGTCATTACAGCGCTGGTTATGCTGCTCAAGCGCGTCACGGCTTTGATACAAATTACCCACGGAAATAGTGCCTAAGTAAGACCCAACGCCTGCGCTGCAGTCGTTGCGGCACGCGTCATCATTGTTGTTGTTGCCGTCATCGCACGCCTCAACGCCAGCTTGGGTTACCCCGTCGCCGCAGCGAGCCACAACGCAGGAATCTCGGCACGCGTCCGTGTCGACCTCGTTGCCGTCATCGCAAGCCTCAACACCAACCCGGACAATGCCATCACCGCAGATCGCATCGACGCACGCGTTGGTGCAGGCATCGCCATCAACTTCGTTGCCATCGTCGCAGGTTTCGACACCATCTTGAACCAAGCTGTCGCCGCAGCGAGCCTCGGCGCACACGTTGGTGCACCCGTCGGTGTCGGTTCGGTTGCCATCATCGCAAGCCTCAACGCCTTCTTGGACCACGCCATCGCCGCAGCGAGCCGCCTCGCACAGGTTGCGGCAGTCGTCGGTGTCCACCCCGTTGCCATCGTCACAGGCTTCGACGCCAACTTGAACCACCCCGTCGCCGCAGCGAGCCTCAAGACAAGCGTTGGTGCAGGCATCGCCATCGACGTTGTTACCGTCATCGCAGACTTCAACATCTTGGCGCACGATGCCGTCGCCGCAGGCTGCCTCAAGACAGGCGTTGGTGCAGCCATCAACATTGCTTCGGTTGCCGTCATCACAGACCTCACCGCCTTGGAGGATACCATCACCGCACTGTGCGGCTTGGCAGGCGTTTGAGCAGTCGTCCTCGTCGACCACGTTGCCGTCATCGCAGGCTTCCCAGAGCGCCTGGATTCCATCGCCGCAGCGCGCCTCAAGACAGGCGTTAGTGCACAGATCAAGATCGCTCGCATTGCCGTCGTCGCAGGCTTCAACTCCTGCTTCGACGATCCCGTCACCGCAGCGCGCCTCAAGGCAGGCGTTGGTGCAGGCATCGCTGTTGATTTGATTGCCGTCATCGCAGCGTTCTAGCCCTTGAATGATCGAATCACCGCAGCGCGGGGCGGCGCATGTGTTGGAGCAGGCGTCCGAGTCGATGAGGTTGCCGTCATCGCAATCCTCCCAGAGCGCCACAATGCCATCGCCGCAGCGAGCCGCAGCGCAGACGTTGGTGCACTCATCGGTGTCGAGTTGGTTGCCGTCATCGCAAGCTTCGAAGCCCTCGTTGCCCGCTTCAACATCGGTTCGGGTCAGACCGTCACCGCAGCGCGCAACGGCGCACCGGTTGGTGCAAGCGTCTTGGTTGTTGCCGTTGCCATCGTCGCAGGCTTCTGCGCCTTCTCGAACCACTCCATCGCCGCAGGTCGCGGGCGCGCAGGCGTTGGTGCAGGCATCCCCGTCCACTTGATTACCATCATCGCAGCGCTCGCCGGGCTGAATTCGGCCATCGCCGCAGGAGGCTGGCTGACAATCCATGCAGTCATCGCCCGGGTTTTCATTGCCGTCATCGCAACCCTCACCGGGGCCTACAATTCCATCACCGCAGCGGGCGGCTTGGCACGAACTCAAGCACGCGTCCGTGTCCACATCATTGCCGTCATCACAGGCTTCAAAGCGGCGGTCCTCTGGCGTCAGATCGGTGCGCGTGATGCCGTCACCGCAGCGCGCCACTGCGCAAGAGGTTCGGCACGCATCATCATCGGCGCTGTTGCCGTCATCACAGGACTCAAAACCGTCCTCACCTTCGTCCAGGTCCATCCGCAAAATACCGTCGCCGCAGCGCGCCTCGAGGCAAGCAGCAGTGCACCCATCTTCATCAACGAGGTTGCCATCATCACAGGCTTCATAGCCCTCATCTGTCTCGCCCAAATCGGTGCGCAAGATGCCGTCCCCGCAGCGGTTCAGTTTACAGCTCCCAGTGCAGGCATCGGTCTCGACGGCGTTGCCGTCGTCACAGACCTCGCCCGCTTCGATGGTGCCGTTACCGCATTTCGCTTCGACCTCGCGTACCACCACTTGGTCGCTGCACGAGGCGGCGAAGAAACACGCGGACAACACAACACCACTCAAAGAACGCATCACAATACTCACGCTAATCCCCATCATTGCCAGCTAAGGCCTGATATACACCCACAAGTAGCGGTTACCATTAAGCCCCTGACCCATGCAGTTGCTCACTTCCCAGCCGCAGCTGTTGTTGATGGTCACGTTGGTTGCGCGCTCATCACAACCCGACCCTCCGCCCCACCAGGACGCACGGTTGCGTGGGTGGTTGCCGTCGGCGTAGATGATGTTCTGATACCCGTTGTAATTCGCGCCCGAGATCAGACCATTTTCGGAGTAGCCGGTCAGGCCCTCTCGAAAGACGTTTTTACTGACATCAAGGTAGCGGTACGCGTTGGTGCTGGCGCCGCAGACGATCTTGATTTGATTGTAGTTCGCTAGCGCACAGGCCGAACCCCAGTTCGCTGGCACGTCGTCACCACCAGGCCGATCAAGATAGCCTTCGCACTGCAGCCAACCATCGCCAAATACAGGGCCTGTTTCGCCGCTAAAGTTCGGGACCTGACCGCTCGCTTGGCAGCTGTTGTTGCAGCCGTCATTAGCCACCTGGTTGCCGTCATCACAAGCCTCACCAGGCCCCACAAAACCGTCGCCACAGGAGGCTTGAGCGCAGGTATTTAAGCAGGCATCAGTTTGCACCTGGTTGCCATCATCGCAGGCCTCTCCAGGTCCGACAAAGCCGTCACCGCAGGAGGCTGATGTGCAATCGTTGAGGCAAGCATCCGTCTGGTCTGCGTTGCCGTCATCGCAGGCTTCGACGCCCGCTTGGATCTGACCGTCGCCGCACGACGCCAGGCTGCAATCGTTGAGACAGGCATCGGTCTGCTCGGCGTTGGCGTCATCGCAAGCCTCAACACCGGCCTGAATCAGACCATCGCCGCAGGAGGCTGCGGTGCAGTCGTTTAGACAGGCATCCGTTTGCTCTTGGTTGGCGTCATCACAAGCCTCGACACCCGCTTGCACGTGGCCGTCACCACAAGCGGCTGCGGTGCAGTCAGTGAGGCAAGCGTCGGTTTGCTCAAGGTTGCCATCGTCGCAGACCTCGACGCCATCTTGAACCAACCCATCACCGCAAACAGCCTGCGCACAGGCGTTGGTGCAGGCGTCGGTGTCGATACGGTTTCCATCGTCACACACCTCCTCACCGCGTGCGATGATACCGTCGCCGCAGACCGCCTCACGGCAGCTGTTGGTGCAGCCGTCGTTGGCGTCGTTGTTGCCGTCGTCACAGGACTCCACGCCGACAAAAATCTCTCCATCACCGCAGCGAGCGACCTGACAGTTGGTCAAACAGGCGTCGTCATCTTGAGCGTTTGCGTCGTCACATTGCTCGCCTTGAAGCGCTAAAATTCCATCGCCGCAGCGGGCGGGCTCACAGGCGTTGGTGCAGCCATCACGCGCCTCTCGGTTGCCGTCATCACAGGTTTCGCCGGCGTCGACTCGGCCGTTACCGCAAGCCTCGAGGCGACACTGATCATCGCAGCCATCTCCAGCGACCTGCGCGCCGTCATCGCACGCTTCGCCAGCGTCGACTCGAGCGTTACCGCAGGCTTCAACCCTGCACACCGCATCGCAGCCATCGCCGACGTCCTCATTGCCGTCGTCACAGCCTTCACCAGCGTCCAGGCGACCGTTGCCGCAGACCTCGCGCCCACACGAGGCGTCGCAGCCATCGCCGGCGTCGTCGTTGCCATCATCGCACTCTTCGAACCCTTCATCTTCGGGCTGCAGATCGCCGCGTCGAATGTCGTCACCGCATCGAGCGAGCGCACACAGGTTGGTGCACGCGTCCGTCGGGTCTGCGTTGCCATCGTCGCAAGCTTCTTGATCAAGCCAGACCTGACCATCACCGCAGCTTGCGGGCGCGCAATTCGACAGACAGTCATCGGTCTCATCGTCGTTGCCATCGTCGCAGCGCTCGCCCGGCTGAGCGACACCATCGCCGCAGCTCGCAGGCTGGCAGGCGTTGCAATCATCCGTCGGGTCTTCGTTGCCGTCATCACAACCTTCACCCGGGCCCATCACCCCGTCACCGCAGCGCGCCGCAACGCATGAGCTTAGACACGAGTCGGTGTCGACCTCATTGCCGTCATCGCAGGCTTCATAGCCGAGCTCGCCCTCGCCAAGATCGGTGCGCACGACACCATCACCGCAGGCCGCTAACATACAGGCGTCCCGACAGCTGTCCGTATCGACCGCGTTGCCATCGTCGCAGGCTTCATAATCAACGGCTCCCTCCGAGAGGTCAGCGCGTACGACGCCGTCACCGCACACCGCCGCTAGGCAGCTGCTTGTGCAGGCGTCGCTGTCGACGTCGTTGCCATCATCGCAGGCTTCAAAGCCGTCTTGATCCGCAGTCAGGTCGGTTCGGGTGGTCCCGTCGCCGCAGCGAGCGATCGTGCAGCCTGTGGTGCACCCATCGGTGCTGACCTCGTTGCCGTCGTCACAAGCCTCGCCCACTTCGAGCGAGCCGTTGCCGCAGCTCGCCTCGGTCTCGCGCACCACCACTTGGTCACCGCATGACGCCGCCAACA
>JBDQPD010000065.1:0-19350 GCA_040260805.1 Myxococcota bacterium
ACACCATTGAGCATGGGTTCTGGCTCAGCGATTATGCCCTGGAGGTTCTAGGTCAACCCGGACGAGCGCTGGTCCCCACGCTGGCTGCGTTGATCTGCATGCGCCGCATGGGCGATGTTTTACCGGCAGAGATTCTCGCCAAGCTTGAGGAGTGCGCGGTCCCCCACGCCGACAGTATTCGTCGGGCTCATGCTGCAGGTTGTTGCATCGCAACAGGGACCGATGCCGGAACACCTGGAAACCCTCACGGCAACATCGGCGTCGAGTTAGCGGGGCTGCATGATCATGGTCTAAGCGCCGGCGACTGCTGGCGAGCGGGCACGAGCAATGGCGCAAACGCCATGGGCTTAGACGATCGAGGGCAACTCGTTGCGGGGCGACGGGCTGATCTGATCGCGCTGCGGACGGAAGACTTCCACGCGGTCGCTGAAGACTTTCAGCCATCCCTCGTCATGCGCGGTGGCGCCGTGCTGAGAGGCTGAGCCCCAAAGGCTACTTCTTGAGCGCCGAGACGATGGCGTCCATCGAATCCTTGGCGTCGCCAAAGAGCATCCGCGTATTGGGTTCGTAAAAGAGCGGGTTGTCCACGCCTGCGTAGCCTGTCCGTCGACTGCGCTTCATCATCACCGCACGGCGCGCTTTCCAAACCTCGAGCACCGGCATGCCAGCGATCGGGCTGTTCGGATCGGTTTGAGCGCTGGGGTTCACGATGTCGTTGGCTCCGATGATCAAGACGATATCGGTGTCCGGGAAGTCATCGTTGAGCTCATCCATTTCGAGCACGATGTCGTAGGGCACGTTCGCCTCAGCGAGCAGCACGTTCATGTGACCCGGCAGCCGACCCGCAACCGGGTGAATCCCGAAGCGAACTTTGGTGCCGCTGTCTCGAAGAATATCGGTCATCGACCGAACAGCGTGCTGCGCTTGAGCGACCGCCATTCCGTAGCCAGGTACGATGATCACAGACTCTGCGTCCCTGAGCTCGTCAACGACATCATCGACGTCAAACTCTTGGATCTCGCCTTCAACCGCTTGAGCGGGTCCCTTTGACGACCCGCTTGAGGTTCCAAAGCCGCCAAAGATCACATTAACGATCGAGCGGTTCATGGCTTTGCACATAATGTACGACAAGATGGCGCCGGAGGAGCCGACCAGCGCGCCGGTGATGATCAAGAGATCATTACCGAGCATGAAGCCGGCTGCCGCTGCCGTCCAACCTGAGTAGCTGTTGAGCATGCTGACCACGACCGGCATATCGGCACCGCCGATAGCAGCCACCAGGTGGACGCCGAGCACCGATGCGACCGCCGCCATGATCAAGAGATAGGTCAGGCCGCTGGTTCCCTCTGCTTGGCAGAACTGAACACTCAGAACGACGCAAGACACCACCATAGCGAGGTTCAGGAGGTGACGGCCGGGCAGTAAGAGCGGCGATCCGCTGACCGAGCCGCGCAGCTTCAAGAACGCCAGAACAGACCCGGTGAAGGTGATCGCCGCCAAGAACACATCGACCGCAATTTCGATCAGCATGACCGTGCGGCTGCCGTGATCTGCGCCGGATTCATCTAAGTACAAGGCGAAGCCGACAAAGACAGCAGCCAGACCCACGAAGCTGTGCAGAATCGCCACGAGCTCAGGCATGGCGGTCATCTCGACGCGTGCGGCAAGCACTGCGCCGATCAGCGCGGCCGCGGCGATCGCAGCGAGAATCGGTACGTAGCCGGTGACTTGGTCGGACATCACGGTCGCGCCGATGGCGACGAGCATTCCGACGATCCCATACCAGTTGCCGGTCTGAGCCGTCTCCTGGCTGCTAAGACCGCGCAAACTCAGGATGAAGAAGACCGAAGCGAAGAGATAGGCGGCAGTAAGAAGCATCTGTTCCATGACGTAGCCCCCCTATTTCCGGAACATCTGCAGCATGCGCTTGGTCACCAAGAAGCCGCCACTGATGTTGATCGTTGCAAAGAAGATCGCTGCGACACCCAAGAGGGTGGCAGCCGATTCAATCGAGCCAGAAGCCTGCAATAAGCCGCCGACGATAATAATCCCACTGATGGCGTTGGTCACCGACATGAGCGGCGTGTGCAGCGCATGGGTCACATTCCAGACCACCTGCCAACCGATGAAGCACGCGAGCACAAACACGGTGAAGTGTTGCAAGAACGCTGAGCTCGCATCGCCGGCTTCGGCGCCTGCGCTAAGTTTGAGATAAATCCAAAGGGCAGCGAGCGGCACCGTGGACCATAACAGCCATGGCTTAGCGGGCGCTTCTTCTTTGACCACCATCAGGTCCGCTTCGGGCGCCGCAGCGGGTTTAGGCTGCGGGGGCGGTGCTGCGGGTTTGGGAGGCGGCCAGAGTACATCTCCATTTTGGCAAACCAGAGCACCTCGAACGACCTCATCTTCGTGATCGACCGTGAACTCACCCTCTTTGGTCATATCGCTCAGTAGATGAACTAGGTTCTGAGCGTACAGCTGGCTGGCGGTGACCGGTAGGCGGCTGGTCAGGTCGCGATGACCGACGATCGTTACTCCGTTGATATCGACCACTTCGCCCGGAACCGTCTGAGAGCAGTTACCCCCCTGCTCCGCCGCGAGATCAACCACTACAGAGCCTGGTTTCATGGCAGCGACCATCTCATCGTTCCACAAGATGGGCGCTTTGCTCCCGGCAACGAGCGCCGTCGTGATGACGATATCGACCTCACGAGCTTGATCGAGGAAGAGTTGGTTTTGAGCCTCTTTGTAGGCGTCGGACATTTCTTTTGCGTAGCCGCCTGCGGTCTCGCCGTCCTCTTCGATCTCGACTTCCAAAAACTCGGCGCCTAAGCTGCCGACTTGGTCCTTGACCGCTGGACGCACGTCAAAGCTGCGAACAATCGCACCCAAGCCACGCGCTGCGCCGATGCTCGCGAGGCCGGCGACTCCAGCGCCGACCACCAAGACCTTAGCCGGCGGAACCTTGCCCGCTGCGGTGATTTGACCGGTGAAGAAGCTCCCGAAATGGTTAGCCGCTTCGATCACCCCACGGTAACCGGCGATGTTCGCCATCGAACTTCTAGCGTCCATTTTCTGAGCCCGGCTGATGCGCGGGATGCAACAGATGCCCAGCACCGTTGCGCCGGTTGCGCCGAGCTGGCCTGCAAGCTCTGTGTTCTTAGAAGGGAGCACATACGAGATCAGCGTCTTGCTTGAATCCAATCGACCGACTTCAGCATCGGTGGGCGGATTGACCTTCAAGATGATGTCTGAGGCAGCCCAGACATCGTCGGCTAGGCTCGCTCCGGCCTGCTCGAACGCCGAATCGGCGAAGCTCGCTAAAGCCCCCGCTCCGGTTTCGATACAGACTTCGTAGCCGAGCTTGATCAGTTTTTTTACGGATGCTGGAGTCGCCGCTACTCGACGTTCGCCAGCAAGAGTCTCTTTGGGGATCCCGACACGCATTTGAGTCCTCGCGATCGATCGGTTTGACGGCGCAGAACCTAGGGAAAGCCAGCACAACGGTCCAGCCCTGCTTACCAAAAGTTGTCATGAGGCGTTTACAGGAACCTGAAGCGAACGGGTTATAGACCCTTAGAACTGACCAGAACCAGTAGATCTCCGGTGTGCGATACCGGCTCAGATAAGGTGAGTAAGCGACCGCTCTGAGCGAACCATGTTCCGGAATCGTGGCGCTCCATTGCAGCTTTTAGAGCACCTAACTCAGGCTGGTCGTCGCTTGAATAGTAGGCGCCCGCTGCGCCGCTGTTCCCGTCGCAACCGTCGGCAGCTCCGCTCACGAGCGACCACGATGGTGGCGGTTGGCCATCAAGAATCCATCCGCCCACTAACTCGAGGTTTCGCCCGCCAACCCCTTGGTAAGGCCCGGCTACTGTGGTCTCGCCGCTCGCGACGAGCGCATTGTAACCCTTGGGAATATTCAACCCTGCGCCCACAGATCGAGCCTCCCCCTTGAGCGTCGGAGCCTGAAAGACTCGATAACCTAGAGCGGTCAGTTGATGCGTCGCTGCACGCGCTGCGGTGCGATGATTGGCGATGGTTAGTCCGTCACCGCTTAAACCCAGAAAGGGTCCCGAGGACACGCAGCCGTTGACGGCATCACCAACGTCGTTGAGCGTCAGCTGTGTCCACGCACAAGGTGTTTGGTGAGCTAAACGGCCATCTTTAATAAGACTGCGTTGCGCTGCCCGCTGGTTTACATGCTCAATCGACAGTCCAGCACTCAGATCCTGCGCCCGCGCCTGAGCGAGGCGCTCCAGGGACCAACCAGGCGAAGGAATTTCGACCATCGCTGAGGCGCCACCGCTCATCAAAACCAGCAGATGATCGTTTGGACCCAGGTCAGCAAGCCACTGCTGAAGCGCGGCGCCAGCGATGAGGCTGTCGCGCGTGATCGAGGGATGGCCTCCACGAAAAACAGACCAAGGTCTCCCCAACGATTTTCCAGTCAGGGTGACGGCGAAACCCGTTTCGATTCGACCCCCAAGACGGAGCGTCGCAGCACGAGCAAGCTGGGGTGCAGTCTTGCCTAGCGCGAGCACATGGAGTCTGTTTACCCGATAAAACAGGGGGTGTTGGCGCCATGTCAAAGCGCCTGATTCGGCGTAAGCTAACTCGGTCAACTCGCTAGCCTGCTCCAGACCACGCATCCCGGCGCGCCAGCTTTTTAGGGCGTCGGCGTGCAATGTCGGGCTCGATATCGGATTGTTCACCGAGGCGTCTCCCCTTTCCACGATGTAATCTTGCCCGTATGACCGGATCCGGAAAAGGAGATGTCATGCGTCCTTTGGCACTTTGTACGCTGTTTGTATTGGCCTGCTCGACCGCACCCAAGGCGCCTGAGGCGAAGCCGGAAGCGCCAGCAGCCGAGGCTGCACGCAAGGTCGATGGCGATATTTTGAGGATTTTCCACACCAGCGATGAGCATGGATGGTTTGCTGGCCGCTACAGTAAGTCCCACGATGTCCGCACGGGCGGCTTTGAGCTGTTGAGCCGATACCTCAAAGAGCACGGCTTTGATCGAGATCTCGACGTCTTGGTATCAGGTGGCGATTCATGGACAGGTCCTGCGATGAGCACGCTGCTTCAGGGCGAGCCGATGGTCCAGGCGATGAATCATCTGGGCTATCGTGGCGTGGCGATGGGTAATCATGAGTTCGATTTTGGGCTCGAGACGTTCACTCGCAACGCAAAGGCAAGCTCTTACACCTATCTCGCAGCTAATATGCAGCTCCCGGAAGATAAACCGCTGCCGGTCAAAGGGCATATCATCGTCGACACGGGTGGGTTTAAGTTAGCGATCATTGGGCTGATCTATCGTGAAACCGAGAAGGTGACGCTTGCGACGAATGTCGAGGGCATCGTCTTTAGTGATTATGCTGAGAGCGCTCTAGCAGAGGCTCAAAAGGCAAAAGATGCGGGCGCTCAAGCCTCGATCATTCTGATGCACGACAACGCTGCCGAGCTGGCTCCTGTCGCCAAGCCGCTTCATGCGCTCGGCGTGCGCGCTGTACTCGGCGGACACATCTATCAGCCCTTCGAGATGGAGTCTGATGGGATCGCATTTTGCGTGCCCTACGATAAACTTCGCGAGGTCTGCCAGGTCGAGATCAATAAAAAGACCGGCAAGGTTGAGTTGGTCCAGCGAGACCCGATGGGCAGCCGGGACAATGACATCAACGATCCGGTGCTCAAGAAGATCTACGAGGACGCTAAAGAAGAGGTCGCCCAGCGCGGCAAAGAGGTCCTTGCGAAGACCGTTGGACCATTGGGGCGAAAAGGCGGCAGCCAGAAGAACTCTCTGGGGCAGTTGGTCACCCTGGCGTGGCTCGAACAAATTCCCGACGCTGAAATCGCCATCAACAACCGCGGCGCGCTGCGCTCGTCGTTTGAGCCCGGCGACATCACCGTGCAATCAGTGATTGGTTTGCTACCGTTCAACAACACCGTGGTTCGGGTGAACTTGAACAAGGCGCAGCTGACCGAGGTCTTTGCCAACCCGCAAACGATCGCCGCTGGTGCTGAGTTGCGTGATGGCAAGATGTACGTGCGTGGCAAGGAGCTCAAGGATGGGGTTACCGTCCGGGTGTTGATCAACGACTTCATGCTCGGCGGCGGCGACGGCTACCGTTTTAGAGAATACGACCCTAAGCCCTTAATGCTTGGCATCCCGTGGCGCGCTCCGGTCTACGACTACCTGCGTGACAAAGAGTCGGCGATCAGCGCTGCGTCGCTGCGCAAGGCGTGGGAGTTCATCAGTCGCGGCGGGAAGTGATCGCGCCGAGAAGCTCATTGAGGGGTTTGGATAGCGGTTGATAACGGAGCCCTCGTTTCAAGATGCTTTTAGCCTCTTGAAGCTCGCCTCGTTGCCCATAGTAGACCGCTAAGCTGTGAAACGTCATCGCGTCTTTGGGGTTTAGACAGGCTGCTGTTCGCCAGAATCGCTCTGCGCGGCGGTGCTGCCCATCGATCAAGGCTCTTTTGCCGGTCTCAAATGCCCGCGTGGCTAGGTCGGGGCGATCGAGCGCCAGGCAGTCCTGGTCGCCGGCTTTATCCAAGGATCCCTGGCGTAGTACATCGTCAAAGACTGCAGTTATCCCCGCTCTGGCGAGGTCGTAATCAGGGATCAAAATCAAGGCTCGCTCGTAGGATTTAATCGACTCGACCGGCCGGAGTTGCTGTCGATGCCACGCTGCGAGTTGAGTTTGCAGGATCGGACTGCTTGGTATGGATGAGGCCAGTTTGGGGATGCGGTCCTCTAGCTGCGAATGCGTGGTGATCTCACGCTGAGTCGCAAACGCGAGCACGCAAAGCGCCACGATCACGCCCCATGGGGCTCGCCTCGCCTCGTGGGCGTTCTCCCCACTTGAGCGCTCGACCCAGGTCGCATTCTCGGGACGACTGAGTCGCCAGATGAATCCGTCAAAATAGAAATGTAAGAGCTGCGATGCGGCCAGGAGTCCGACCCCTAAACGGTGGAAGTCAGAGCCTGCCTCGCCTGGCGCTCCCACTGCGCCGTAGAGCATGCACGCAGCGAAGTAGAGCGCTATTGAGCCGAGCCCCCTGCCGTAGAGCCACGCCGCGCTCGGTCCGCCTGCGCCTTGGTTAAGCCGGGTGCGCCCCACCCACCAAACCAAACTCAAATACTGGAGGTCATGGAAGATCTCAAAGAGCGCTAAGCCGACGAGCATGTGCGTGACCGTCAGATTGCAAAACCACCAAAACGCAATGCTGCTCGGGATCAACAAGAGCCGACCTGGATGAACACCTTTTAGGCCCTGTCTCCATTGGACAGTCAGCCAGACCAAGCCAACGAGAACCATGGCCAGGATCGCTAGGGTCCGCAGGACTTCTAGAGCCGGCGCTCCGGGGATTGGGAATCCCATCCGAAGCGCAAAGTCGAGGAGATAATGCTGCCTCAGCGGCGACGCGAGGACACCCCCAATAAAACCGACCTGGCACACGATCAGATCCCAACGAGCGACCCATTCGCTAGCCCCTTGAAACCGACCGTAAATACGAGCGATCCCGTAGGTTTGCATGAGCCCATGCCAGATCCCCCAGGCATAAGCTGCGAGGATAAGGACGGAGAGATCAGCCAGTGAGAAGACCAGCGCAAGACTGATGATGATGAGCGGACCGCCGATCAACCGGGAGCGATGCGCAGTAAAGACGTCACGATCACCGTACGCTCGCAGCCAGCCCGGCAGATGATGCCCCTGAGCACCGAGCGCGAACACCCAGGCATTGAGCGAGCGCTCGTCCGCCAAACCCGATCCTAAAAATAGCGCAACTACGGGTATGATCACGAGTGGTAAGCCAATCAAAAGCAGCAGGTCCTGCTTGGGACCGGCGATCCATCGGTGGCTTGTGATCGTATTCATGACAAACGCCTCGCTGGTATATCATGGGTTCAACGGGCGCATGAGAGCAAATGCTGCTAATGTCTTTTCGTGGCGGGCTTGTGACCTTGAAAAATCTGAGGCATGACCACCGCGTTATACAGGAGTCGCCTAATGAAGCGTTTCGCCGTGTGTCTTTCAAGCTTTGCTCTTATCGTCGGTTGCGGTGCAACTGAGGACGGTGATTCGACCCCGACGTGGGAAACGATCGTCCACGAGGGTGAGTGCAATCAAGCTGACTACAGTGTCGAGACTGGCACCGCCGTCTTCGGCCGTAAGCAGGGTAAAGAGTTCTTAGGATACAGCGCAGTGGGCGCTGATGGCTACGACAAGCTCGAGTTCACCTCGTTCTTGCTCGCCGACGAGACGGAGCCGCTGCCGGCTGGCTCGTACGTTCTTGATGCTGAGGACGGCAACGACGCTGAGCCTATGGTCCGTGCGTATCGGGACTGCGACGCCGATGGCGCCAATTGCAACGAGGTCTATCAAGCGACGGGCGTGCTCGTGATCGAGTCGAGCGGTGTCGTCGGCGAGACCTTCCGGGCTCGTCTCAACAACGTCAGCTTTGAAGAGATGGATGAAGGCGGCGCTGAGCCGAAGCGTCGTGGGACGACCTTTTGTGGAAGCAACGTACGCTGGGACTCGGCGATCGAGACCAACGTGATGGGTGACTGCAGCGCAGAGGGCGAAGGCAGCGCCGTGGGCGACAAGCTCCGCGACCTCGTGTTAAAGAACTGCTACGGCGACACCGTCTCGGTTCATGATAACTGCGGTCACGTGAAGGCTCAGGTGATGGTCCTGACTGCGAGCTGGTGCTCCGCCTGCCGTACTCGCCTCCCCCAGACCGAACAGCTGATCACGCAGTACAAGTCGCAAGGCCAGCCTGTCGAAGCGTACTACATCTTGGGCAACGGCAACACTCGTGGCGCCCCGGCGACCCTTCAAGAGTGCTTCAGCGATGCCCAGGCTAAGAGCATCGACCCGGCTCGAGTTCTTCTCGATGATGGCAACGGTCATGCTGGCTTCAACGAGACCTTCCGCCGTGGCTGGGCAGATACCTGCGATAGCGGTCTCCCGAACTACATCGTCCTCGACGGCGACGACATGAGCCATAACTTTGCGTCGCGTTGCCCAGATGACCCACGCGCTCAGACCGGCTACACGGCAGCGATCGACGAACTTCTGGACGATTAATCGATGATGGTTAGCTTTCGACATCTCGGCTTAGCCCTTGTTCTTCTGTCGTCTCCGGCGCTGGCGCTACAGCCTCCGCCGGACGCTGGAACTTCGGCAGACGCAGGCGTGAACGAGCCGGCATCAGACGACGCAGGCGGAGCGGTCGGCGACACCGGGGCATACCCGGACAGCGGGTGCCCGGATGGGGTGTGTTGCATCGTATTGCCCGACTGGGACGCTTCCGCATTTGATGCAGGTCCGGTGGACACTGGCGCCCGTCGACGACGTCCACCTCTGGATGCAGGCGCAGCGACTCCTCCCGATGAGGGGGGCTTTGGCTGCTCGGCGGGTGGCGCCGCTTCCCTGCTGTGGATGCTGCCTCTAGCCGCTCTGCGGCGTCGGCGTCGGAACGTTTAGCGATGCGGTACCTCGCAGCGTGCGTGCTGCTAGTCGGTTGCTCTGACTACAGGAGCATTGACCCACAGAGCCGCGTCGCAGGCTGGGCTCAGTCCGAGCTCTCGTGCGACACCCCGCCTGCCTGTCAGGGCGGTGCGCCCTCGCACTGCCTGTGCGCGGAGCGACCGGATTGGCAGCTTCAAAACGTGAACCAAAACAGCGAACGGTTCATGGAAACCTTCGGTCTTGACGCCTTTGACGGCAAAGTCACTGTGCTGAGTTTCTTTAAAATCAACTGCGACTTTTGCGAGCAACAGATGGGTTATCTGCAGGTGATGCAGGACCAGCTAGCGAGTGAAGGCTTCGAGGTTGAGTTCGCCACGATTCTCAAAAACACCGGCGAGGTGGGTACCACGTGTGAGGCGGCGGCAGATTGCGCTGAGGGCCAGACTTGCGAGCAAGGGTTCTGCCACTCCGCCCAGCAAAAGGAGATGGCGGCGTCTCGTAACTCGTGGGGAGCGTGTGCCCTACCCCGCCTGATGTCGTTTGAGTCTGCCAATTGTGACGGTACGGAGAGCAGCAGTAACGTTTCGGTCGCCTATCCCATCTTCCAGGATACCGTGGCGCTGAATGCGTGGGAGAATCATCACGACAGCGGCGCCAAAGACGAAATCTACGTCTACCGAGCCGACGGTCGTTTAGCCGCTTATTACTCAGCCGCCGAGCGCGTCGAGCTGGCGCAACAGTCGCAGTACCGCTCCTTCAAGTCGACCTTGAAGGCGCTCAGCTTGGGTAAGCTAGCCTGCGATGCGGACAACCCCTGTGCGGAAGGTCAGTGGTGTCGCCAGCCCGAACTGTGGACTTGCGGCGGCGCTGGATTTTGTGTCCCGAATGTCGACGCCGATGATTTGGGCGTGCCGATCTGCCCCATGGAATTGTATCCTCAGCCCGTCTGCGGTTGCGATCAGAAGACCTACTCGAGCGCTTGCGTTGCAGCGTCTCAGGGTGTGAGCCTGTTCGACCGGGGCCACTGCCTAGATTAGATTTTCAGGCACAAAAGGAAATACCTAGAGCGCTGGATCGTCTTCGTGTGTGAGGCGGGAGTATCCTATGCGGAAAAAGACCTTAGTCATCGTCACCCTCGTGGCTGTTGGAGCCCCTGTAGCAGGGGCTGCGAGTAATCATTTCCTGAACGCTCCGGCAGCGGTCACGAGCGATGCGATCGCTAACGTCGCTGAGAAGCGCGTGTTGGCTGTGGTCAACATCTCGACGACGAAAAAAGCGGTCGCCGGTACGAGCCATCCGCTCATGCAGGACCCGTTTTTTAGACGATTTTTTGGTCCGGGTGGTCCCCCGCGAGGTCAACAGAGGCAGCCACGTGAGAACAGCTTAGGGAGCGGAGTGATCGTCCGCAAAGACGGGATCATTTTGACCAACAATCACGTCATTGAAAAAGCTGAATCGATCCGAGTGACGCTGAGCGACGGGCGCGACTTTGCGGCTGAGGTTGTAGGGGCTGATCCGAAGTCCGATATCGCCGTGATTCGCATGACCAAACCGCCGCGCGACCTTCGCCCCATCCCGCTCGGGAACTCCGAGCGCCTTCGGCTTGGCGAAATGGTGGTAGCGATCGGCAACCCCTTTGGGCTTGGTCACACCGTGACGATGGGTATTGTGTCCGCCAAAGGCAGAGCCAACGTGGGCATCGTCGATTACGAAGACTTCATCCAGACTGACGCCGCAATCAATCCGGGTAACAGCGGCGGGGCTCTGATCGATCTTCACGGTAACTTGGTGGGGATCAATACTGCGATCGCCTCGCGCAGCGGCGGCTACCAAGGGATCGGCTTCGCCGTGCCTTCGAATATGGCGCGCAGTGTGATGAACAGCCTGCTCAAACATGGACGAGTGATTCGCGGTTGGCTTGGGGTCGCCATTCAGCCGGTCACTCGAGACCTACAGCGCGCCATGAACCTTAGGACCAAGCAGGGCGTGTTGATCTCGGACGTGATGCAAGACAGCCCGGCAGCTCGAGGGGGCCTCAAACGCGGCGACGTGATCGTCTCGTTAGCCGGTGAAACGATGAAGGACCCCTCTCATCTTCGAAACCGGATTGCCGCCTCTGGATCAGGCTCCACGGTAAAGATGGCGATCGTTCGTCAGGGCAAGAAGCGGAGCATACGAATCAAGTTGGGCGAGCTCGACGGCGCCCAGGGCCGCGCAAAAATGGAGCAACCCGCGAAAGCCAAAAGCGGTCAACTCGCGGGGCTTGTCGTCGAGAACATCACCGGGTCGATGCGTACAAAATACAGCATCCCTTCTCGGATCAAAGCCGGCGTGGTGATCACCTCGATCGAATCCAACTCAGCGGCAGATCGAGCGGGTCTTAGGGTCGGCGATGTCTTGGTCGAGGTGAATCAGAAATCGGTTCGTAGTATCGCAGCGTTCAAGCAACGCTATCGTCGCAGCGGCAAACGAACCTTGTTGTTGATTCAACGGGCTGAGCGAACGCTCTACATAGTCCTCAACAAGTGAGAGCGTTCACCGCAGGACTGATTCTGACCCTCGCCGGTTGCTCCGGGTGCCGCAGCTCCTTAGTGGCGCTGTTCAGTCCAGCCTACGAAGCGCCTCAAGTGGACTCCTCGAGCCAAGCGACACCTCAACTCCAGATCGAGCTGAGCGAAGTTCTAAGCGGTTTTGCGCAGCCAACCGACATGCAGTTTCTGCCTGGGAGCTCGGAGCAAGGTTTGGTTCTTGAAAAGGGTGGCGGGGTTCATCGCTTCCATCTTGAGCAGCGCCAATCCAGGCGGATTCATCAGTTCAAAGTCTTGACCGACTCCGAGCTCGGTTTGCTGGGGCTCGCCTTTCATCCTCGCTTCCCGAAAGATCCTCGTATCTTTCTCAACCGGACCATCGAAGTTCAATCAAAGGCTAAAGGTTCAGCGACGACAACTCGTATCGCCAGCTTTGTTCTGGACGCTGAGCTCAAAAGCCTCAGCGGTGAGGTGGTCCTGTTAGAGGTCGCACAGCCCTATCCAAACCACAACGCAGGTCAGTTGAGCTTTGGTCCTGATGGCTATCTATACATTGGCTTTGGCGATGGCGGATGGCGAGACGACCCGGCGAAGCACGGGCAGAACCTCGGCACGCTGCTGGGCTCAATCGTTCGTATTGATGTGAACGACGTGCCCGCAGGCAAAACCTATGGCGTCCCCAAATCGAATCCATTTGTGGGTCAACCTGGCGTCTTGCCCGAGGCGTATGTTTGGGGAGTCCGTAACCCATGGCGCTTTAGCTTCTCGCCAGCGGGCGAGCTGATCGTTGCGGACGTGGGTCAAAACACATTCGAAGAGGTCTCCATCGCAAGAGCTGGAGCGAACTTGGGCTGGAGCCGCACCGAAGCCAACAGCTGCTTTGAAAAGCACGGACCTTGTTCGCTGAGCGACTACCAAGGAGCTTTCGTTCAGTATGGACGAGATGAGGGCAAGTCGATCACGGGAGGCTACGTCTACCGTGGAGCAAAGATCCCAGCCTTGAAGGGGCTCTATGTCTTTGCCGACTTCGTCACAGGAAGGATCTGGTCGGCGCCCCTCCCCTCGACAAAATCACCGGTGAGCACGCACCGCCAGCTCGGTCAGTTTGAACGACTTATTTCTTCGTTCGGGCAAGCCGATGATGGCACATTGTACGTGCTCGACTTTGCGCAAGGTGCAGCGCTTAAGATCGTCGCTTCGTCGCCGAATTAAGGCGGCGCTCTTCTGCTTGGCGCTTCTTCGTCGAAGCCCAGGAGCAGATCGGACACGTCGTGAGGTCGTGAAACCGAGCGGGGCAATATTCGCGACCAAAGAAGATGATCTGGAGGTGCAGCTTGTTCCAGTCGCCTCTGGGAAAAAGCGCTTTGAGGTCTCGCTCCGTCTGCTCAACATTTCGCGCGGCGCTCAAGCCCCACCGGGCAGCCAGTCTGTGGATATGGGTATCGACTGGAAACGCAGGCACCCCAAACGCTTGCGCCATCACCACGGAGGCGGTTTTGTGTCCGACGCCAGGGAGACTCTCGAGCGACTCAAAGCTTTGCGGGACTTCGCCGTCAAACCGTTCCATCAGGATCTGACTTAGGCCTTTGATCGCCCTGGCTTTGTTGTTGGCCAGGCCGATTTGTCGAATAGCGTGGCGTATCGTCTCAAAATCGAGTTCACCCATCGCTGACGGGTTATCCGCCAAAGCAAAGAGATTTGGTGTGATTTCATTGACCTTTTTATCGGTGCTTTGGGCCGACAAAAGCACTGCGATGAGCAGAGTAAAAGGATCCTTATGGTCTAGCGGAACGCCTGGTTTGGGGTATAGTTCCGCTAACTTGCTGAGGATTATCCTTGCTTTTTCGGTTCGTTTCACGGGTAGCTACTTTCCTGTTGTGACACCCATCAACTGAAACACGAGGGCGTCGCAAGTACCGATCTGGGGGAATTATGAGCCGTTTCGTACTATCTTTGGTTTTGTCGCTGTCCTTTGCAGTGGCCGCTTGCTCGTCGTCGGAAGAAACATGCGATGGTGCGGGTGATTGCCCAGCCGGTTCGATCTGCTCTGGCGGTGTGTGCGAAGGGGTCCTGACACCTAGCCCGGACGTCGCTCCTCGCCCTGACACGGGTGGCGTTTACGACGCCGGCCCGATCGCTGACAACGGGCCGGCGAGACCTCCCATCGACGCTAGCGTCCTGTTCCCCGACGTAGGTTTCGATCTCGACGCTGCGTCCTCGGTGCCTCCGCGTGATGTACAGGATTCGCCTGCGGATGTGATGCCTCCGATGATGGATGTGCCAGTGGTCAACGTGCTCACCTTGGGTGACACCTGCGACGTTCCGGACTTTGATCAAGGCGAGACCGACCCGTGCAGCATCGACAACCCCAACTATTACTGCCTCGCGACCCTAGACGGTCAAAGCGGTTACTGCACCCAGAGCTGCACCCTCAATGATCATGAAGAAGAAGAAGAAGAGGGCGATGCGGGCTTTGTTGATAACAACTGCGGTAACGGTTGCTGCGTGCCGCAGGATCCGAACGCTCAGCCTGCTCCTGGTGAGCCCGTTGACGCGCTGTGTCGCTTCGCGCCGGATTGCAACTGATCCAGCGAGCTGCGTTAACGCTCATTCTCGTCGGCACGGTGTCGTGTGACTCGTCGCAGCCATGCAGCGGGCCAGGCACATGCTCAGCCGGCAAGGTATGTATTGATTCGGTCTGCGCTGATCCCGCGCCGCCCGGAGCTGACGCTTCAACGCGAGTGGACGCAGGCGGTCAATCGATGGATACCGCCCCGGTAACGCCACAACGAGACGCCTCTTCGGTGGATAGCGGCGTCACGCCAGACGTCGACGCTGGGCGCCCCCCCGACGCCGCACAGGTCATTGATTCGGGCGCTGTTCCTGCCTCGGGACTCGGTTCAGAATGCGTCGTCCCTGATTTCTCCTTGGGCGAGATGGACCCTTGTGGATTTTCGGACCCGAACCTTTACTGCCTTGAGCGGCTCGATGGAAACGGTGCCTACTGCACCAAAGCTTGTACTGTCGAAGAGCCGCTCGATGGCCATCATGGGGGCGTTGATATTGGCTGGCATCCCCACCCCGACCCTTGCGACGAGATCGGCTGCTGTGTCCCGCTAGAGCCGGGCGTCGATGCGGGCCCTTTCATGCCCATCGACCGAGTCTGTCGGTTCCGCTCAGATTGCAACTAAGCACGGACTGCTTTTCTTTTCTTCGCCGAGCCGCGAAGCGCTTTGCCTATGATGAAAACAGCATTTGCAGCAGCTGATAAGCTTGGCTCACCGCGCGGTGACAACTTCTTGTTGAAGGTTCTCGGTGGGACTCTAATCCCCTCGCTTGGGTTTGTTCGACCTAAAGTGATGCGCATCGACGATGAGACGGTCGATGTGCGGATCCCCTTAGCGAGAAGATCAAAGAACCACTTGGGCAGTATGTACTTTGGCGTTTTGGCGGCTGGTGCGGACACCGCAGCGGGCTTTCTCGCGCTTCGCCACATTCGGCAGATGAGCCCCGATGTGGTTTTGATCTTCAAGGACTTTAAGGCTGAGTTTTTGAGTCGAGTTGACGGTCACGCCCGATTTGTCTGTGACGCCGGGCCAGCGATCGCCGAGGCGGTTCGAGAAGCGCACGAGACCAACGAGCGCGTGAATGTCACAGCGCCCCTTTACTGTGTGGTTGAAGGCAAAGAGGCGCAAGGACCTGCGGCTCGCTTTGAGTTGACGATATCGCTCAAAAAGAAGCCCTCATGACTGCGAGTTTGTTCACTCAGCGGATCCAAGCCTGGTTAGGGATTGCGGTCCTAGCGCAGATGCTCACGACCCCACGGCTTTGGTTTGTCATGCCTCCAGACCGCCCTGTCTTTGTGCCCATGGTGGTCGCGGCGCCGGGCTGGCTGCATCTCGTCCTTTCAGGCTTGCTCGCCGGAGCAGCGTTTGCGTTGGTGATTCGGCCTCGGCATCGACAAGCGTCACTCTGGGTGGTCGGCTTAATCATTGTGCTGTGTGCTCTTGACGAATTGCGCCTGCAGCCGTGGGCATGGCTGTTTATGCTCGCGGGGGTGTTGTTGTTCGAAGCTCGTCGTCGTGACGGTCGCCTCGGCGACGTCTTCTTAGCTCAACATATGCGCCTGCTGCTCGTCGGGCTGTATCTCTGGGCAGCTCTGCATAAGATCAACTCAGGATTTTTTGCTCAAACGGTGCCCTTCTTCCTCGAGCCATTTGGCTTCAATGATCCCTCGACCGTTTTACGTGGTGTCGCAGGCGTGATGATCATTGGATCCGAGCTGGCGCTCGCCTACTTCCTCTGGCGAGCACAATCGATGGACCGCTATGCGCTGCGCTTTGGTGTGGCTTTGCACTTGGGCGTGATCGCCCTCTTGGGTCCCGCTGGACAGAACTATGATCCGAATGTCTGGACTTGGAACCTCAGCCAGGCGGTCCTGCTGGGCTTGCTGTTGTACAAAGGGGGCTCGAGCGTGCCCTTGATCAAGGTCTTGCGCGTCAAGGCACGGCCGACCTTAGCCCTCGCAAGCCTTGTCCTGCTGATGCCTGCGCTTCATGTGGTCCGTCTCGCTCCAGCCAATCTGAGCTGGGCATTGTATGCAGGCAATTACGACGTCGGCTTTCTAGCGGCGACTTACGGCGCCACGAGTCCAGAGCTTGAGCGGGCGGTTGTGCCTTTCCCGCCGCATATCGTCAGGGCGACCTATCGCTTCTTACAGCCTCAACTCGGTGCGGTTGAAGGACTCCAAGACGTAGCGTACCCGCCTCAGATTATGAAAGAGCTGGGTGTGACGTACCCGCCTGACGCCGGGTTTATTCGTCGGCTGCAGCGGGCGATGTGCGCTGAGCTCGAGCCGATTCTGATTCTGCGGCCAAAAGACCTACCCTTTGCAGCGAACACAAAGGTGAGCATCGAGCGATGCGACGGCAGCCGGATTGAAACAGCAGCCCCACCATTTTTATAGTCGCTTTATCGGTCGAATAAACGATTTCGTCGGTTTAAAACGAGAGCAGGCGCGTAGAGGCTGGTCTGAAAATGGTCCTAAAATGGCTTATACACACCCAGATAAGCAGCCAACAGCCCCAAAGCCGGTGCAGTAAACCATACGGCTGTCGCAAGCTCAGGCTTTCTTTTGACCACAATCGGCAGCAAGCCGATCAGCAGCCAGACTGCAATTTTAGCATGGACCCATCCGGGCAGGCCAGACACCAGCCCGAGCCGGGCAGCCAGCCCGAATCCACCAACTAATCCGAAGAAAAGCCCGACTCCATGAAAGATTAATGCGGGGCGTTTAGCCGATTTATCCGCCTTGGTCAGCGCAGCCCAAACGAGGCCCGCTAAGCCCATAAAGGCGACAAACAAACCCGCTAGATGCATGACTTTGTAAAACAAGATTGAAAACATGATGTGCTGGCCTCTCCCCCCTGTTGGTAAGCCGTTCAGGCAGTAAAGAACAAGCCGTGGACGGTTTGTGCGTTTTTGTGACAAGAATCACTTGCTTGATAACAGAAGTATGCCATTAAATGCGTGCAAAGAATCGGAGAGTCTCGGTTTGATTACTGAAATAACAGTCAAAATCGCCAACGCGGGCGCAGGCAACGTGATCATGTGGTCCATGGTCGTCTTGTCGGTGGTCTCGATCTTGCTGATCATCGAGCGCGTCATGCATTTCCGCAAGGCTGGCGGCGACATCGAGATCCAGTACGCCCGCTTGAGCGCCCACCTCCGCAATGAAGAGTTTACTGAGGCGCTGGCTGAGCTCAAGGACGATCCGACGATGGTCGCTCGCGTGGCTCGGGCTGGCTTGGATCGTCTGCATCATGGCCGGCAGGCGGTTCAAGAGTCGATGGCTGCGGTCACCTTGCTCGAACGCCACAAAGGCGAGCGCTTTTTATCGGTGCTCGGAACCCTTGGCGCCAATGCGCCCTTTATCGGATTGCTGGGTACTGTGGTGGAGATCATCCACACGCTGAGCAACTCTGGCGGGATGTCGGCTGAAAAGATTCCTCAGATGATGGCGGATCTCTCGACGGCGCTTGCAGCGACCGCCGTGGGCCTTTTAGTGGCTCTGCCAGCTGTGGCTGCGAACAACTATTTCCGGCGGCGTCTGCAGAGCATGGAGACCGCTTCTCAGGCGATTGGTCACGAGCTGATCTCCTACGCAAACCTCCCTCACCCGGAGCGGGAGGCTTAGATGGCTGGCGGTGGCGGTGGCGGCGGTTCGATTGAGGACATCAACGTAACTCCGCTCGTTGATATCATGCTGTGTCTGATGGTGATCTTCATGATCGCTGCGGCGCTGGTGGTCGCGGCACCTAAGGCGATCGAGGTCGACCTGCCGAAGGCGAGCAGCGGGCGTACGCTCGAGGAGCCGCCTACCTTTGCGATCGTGTACGATGCGAAAGAACAGATCTACGTCAACGGCGATGCGATGACGTGGGAAGCGTTCAGGGCGGACGTCCGTAAACGCAAGGCGGAAAATGATAAGGTCCAGGCTGTGATCTCGGCGGCGAAGGAGCTTAGCTACGGGCGGGTGATGCGCTTGATTGACGCGATTCGTGTCGACGGCGTGGATCGTTACGCCCTGAATATCGACTCTGACCCTGAGTTTAATCCTGAGGCGAAGTAATGGAACAGAGGAGCCCCGAGGAACAAATCTACGCAGAGCGTCGCCGGCGGAGACAGTTTCTGGCTGTGGCGGCAGCTCTCGCTGTGCTGTTTCACGGGGTTCTAGGCTATGCTGGTGGTCAACTGCGTGCCGCGGCTGAGGAGATGGGTCTCAAGTCGCTCGTCGACGTCGTCATTAAAAAGCCCAAACCAAAGCCCAAACCGAAACCAAAGCCCAAACCAAAGCCCAAGCCGAAACCGAAAAAGCGCAAGAAAGTCGACCTGACTAAAAAGCGGGTTCCCAAGCCGAACAAGCCGCCGGAGCAGCCGCCGCCGGAGCCGCCGAAGCCAGTCTTTGGGGTCAATATGAAGTCCACCTCGAAGACCGGTCCAGGGATCACCATGCGGGTCGGCAATACCTTGATGAAGGCTCCCGAGAAAGAGTTCACCAAACCCAAGGACGTCCGCCCCTATGCGCCAGTTGCTGGTCACAAGCTCACGCAGTATCCGCGGCTGTCAGCGGCTGAGCGCGCCCGGCTTGAGCGCCTACCCTACCCAGACCGTGCACGGGATGAGGAGATGGAGGGCCGTGTCGTCCTGCTCCTCGATATCAACTTCAAGGGCAAGGTGGTCAAAGCGCGTGTCTTGAAGGACCCTGGCGCTGGTTTAGGTGCGGCGGCAGTGCGTGCGCTTCGTTCCGCACGGTTCGAGCCGGCGATGGTCGATGGCGA
>JBDQPD010000186.1:0-3566 GCA_040260805.1 Myxococcota bacterium
CTCGCTCACCGCAGCTTAAGAACAATCGTCGCGCGATCGCCGTGCGCAAGCGATTGGCTAAAGTCCCGAAGGGCATCGAAGACGCCGGCAGCCAACGAGCGAGACCGTAATAAGCGATCAACCAAAACGACCTCATACTAACCACCCCTCGGCGAAGCTGTATCGCGGATAGAGGGTACTTTAGAAGGTCGAACCTGCGCCATCCTCGCTAGAATTCCGGCACAGAAATAAAATGGAATCGTGGTGAAAGGCATCACAAACGGCGTCTCGCCAAGCCCAAGGACAAGGGTACAAACGACGACCATAAAGCAAAAGACAACAAAGGGCCCAAACAGCACCGAATCAACGCGCTGTCTCAATTGAGACAAACCCAAACGGACGATCGCAAAGCATAAGTAGGTAAAGGCAAACAACCCGAAAATACCCGAACGGCCGAAGACAGAAATCCATGAGTTATGCGGCTCTCGAGTGATCTTTCCGCCGTGGAAAACGCCTTCCATCAACGGTTCACCGTAACCGACACCAAAGACAAAATTCTGCACGCTCGAGAGACCGGTGTTGATAATATCTAACCACCAATCAATGCGTTCAGAGCCACCGCTCGACAGCGTCGTTCCTCGCTCAAAATTCTCCCAAATCATAATCTCTCGAATCAATCGAAAGTAATCCTCTGGAGACATCGCCCCGAGGCGGCCGACGATCTTAACACCGAAGTAACTCAGCAGAAAAATGCCAGCCAGCGCGAGGAACCCAACACCGATCACTGAGACAAAGGATCGCACCTGATCTTTACCCCCAACAATCGAGAGCACTGCGAGCATGGAGACAATCTGAAGCAGCAAAGACCGAGAAGGGAACAAGACCAGCGCCACCCCAACAAAGATAGCTGGCAACCAAATCGCTTGTTGTTCAGCCGCATTACCACGCACCCAAAGAAACGCTGCCGCAGGGATTAAGATGGTCGGCGAGTTACCAAACAAAAAGAAGATCGGAACAGGAATACCCTGAGTACTTGGCAGCGTCGGGGACAGCGGCACCAGCTGCGACGAAAATGGAGCGAGGAGTGCGTAACCAAAAACCGTGAAAACAAGGATCGGCAGATAGCGTAAATAAGACTTTATGACGTCTTTTTGGCTCGCCATAGCAAAGCCGAACACCAAGAAGATGCTCTCCAATACTGGGAGCCCGTCTCGCACCGCCTTCATCCCAAATTCAGGGAGGCTCGACATCACCCGAGCGCCCCCAATAATGATCCATAGGCAAAGCGGAACAAAGACGCTTGAGCGGCTGAAGTCCCTCATAACCGTTCGGCTCAGCACAAACGGCGCCGCCACGAACATCAGAATCTCCATCAAAGGAACACCCGCACCAGACGGTGGAAAGCGGATCATCTGAAAGCCGTAGTTAAAGACAATCAACCCAAACAATGCGGCGCCAAAAGCAGACAGCGCTAGCCAACGAAGACTGCTCGGCAGCGAACGACCACCTCGCCTCCTAAGCAACGGCCTCACTTCGCCATTCAAAACGACTTCCTCGGTATGTTCTGGCGTCTAAGACGCAAGAATTCCAAACCATGGAACCAAACAAACAAACCAAAAATGGCTAAACTTTTAGTGTATCTACCTGTCAAACGGCGCGGCTCATCAGCCCAGCGAACAAACCACTCAAGCCCCATCTTTGAGACCCAGTGTGGTGCCTGTTTTTTGGTGCCGGCGGTAAAGTCGAATGCGGCACCAACGCCCATCCGAAAGGGAACTGATAATCGGTCATGGTGCTCGCTCAACCAGGACTCTTGTTTCGGCGCCTGCAGCCCCACAAAAAGAGCGTCGGGAGCAGCCTCTTCAATCGCTTTGAGCATCTCGGTGTTTTGCGCCTCACTGAACCGCTCGGCAAAAGGCGGTGACAGCGTGCCAGCGATGATCACCCCTGGCGCCATCGCCTTCATTTGCTCGCACATTTTAGCGAGCACGGCGTCACTCGAACCCAACAAGAAAATGCGATGACCCTTGCTCGGTGCGCGGCGAACAAACTCCTGAAAGAAGACGGGGCCTGCGATCTTGTCCGGAACGGAATGAGGTAACAGCTTAGTGAGCCAAACCGGGATCATACCATCGGGTAAGACGGCGTCAGCTTGATGATAATGTCCCATCAACGCCGGGTTCGATTGCGCCATAACGATCGTATAAGCGTTCCCCGTCGAGAACAGACAGGGCCTCTTCTCAGCGATCGATCGATCAGCGAGCTGCTGAGCATCGCCCATCGTGAATGCCGCTAGGGGAACGCCTGCGCACTCCACCTTGGGGACATCTATGCGCTCTGGCTTAGATACCATTCGTACGTGCTTTCAATGCCAGACCGCAGATCGATCGATGATCGCCATCCAAGACCTGCCAGCCGGCTCACGTCGAGCAGCTTGCGCGGGGTCCCGTCGGGCTTACTTGCATCAAACTGAAGATCCAAGCCGCCCCCGACCACCTCAACAATGGTCTCGGCGAGCTCGCGAATACTCAGATCCACGCCCGTCCCGATATTAACCGTCTCGAGCCCGTCGTACGTCTCCATCAAGTAAAGACAAGCGGCCGATAAATCGTCCACGTGCAAAAACTCGCGCTTCACGTTTCCGCTACCCCACACCGGCAAGGTCGGCTGCCCAGCTTGAACCGCCTCATGCGCTTTGCGCAGTAAAGCGGGCAAGACGTGACTGTTGGCGAGGTCAAAATTATCGCCCGGTCCATACAGATTCGTTGGCATCGCCGAGATGAAATTGCAGCCATACTCGCGGCGATACGACTCGCACAGTTTAATACCCGCTATTTTGGCGATGGCATAAGGCTCGTTCGTCGGCTCAAGCGTGCCCGTCAACAAGCAGTCTTCCGGCATCGGTTGCGGGGCAAACTTTGGATAAATACAGGAGCTCCCCAGAAACAGGAGCTTCTTGACATCATGAACATAAGCCTGATGAACGGTGTTCGCCGCGATCAGGAGGTTGTCGTAAATGAACTGAGCTGGGTAGGTGTTGTTGGCATGGATACCGCCAACCTTGGCGGCTGCAACGATGACATAATCAGGCCGCTCGGCGGCAAAGAATTCGGCGGTCGCGCGGCCATCTCGAAGATCCAACTCGGAGCTGGTTCGAGTGATAATGTTTTGGTGACCAGCAGCGTTGAGCGCACGCAGCAACCCGCTGCCGACCAGCCCACGGTGACCGGCAACATAAATCTTAGCGCCAGCTTCCATCAGCCTTGCTCCGCTTTCGCCTGAGCCAAATCGGCCTCAATCATATCGTGAACCAAATCGGCGAAGCTGTGCTGAGGGACCCACCCGAGCTGCTTTCGCGCCTTGGATGCGTCACCGAGCAAGAACTCGACCTCGGTGGGCCGGAAGTAGCGAGGGTCGATACGCACCACGGTCTTGCCGCTCTCTTCGCACACACCCTCCTCGTCCAAGCCGCTGCCTTTCCAGGCGATGGTCATGCCCAACTCGGCAAAGCTCAGCTCAACGAACTGACGCACGGAATAGGCTTCACCCGTTGCGAGCACATAATCATCGGGGGTGTCTTGCTGCAG
>JBDQPD010000127.1:0-8711 GCA_040260805.1 Myxococcota bacterium
AAAATCACCAGCGCCCTCGGACAGATCCGTGCGCAAGACCCCGTCGCCGCAGGTCGCCGGGGTGCACGCGTTGGTGCAGGCGTCGTCGTCGTCGCCGTTGCCGTCATCACAGACCTCGTAGCCTTCTTGGTCCACGGTCAGGTCGGTCCGGGTGACCGCATCACCGCATCGAGCGATCTCACACGCGTTGCTGCAGCCGTCTGCGTTCTCGCTGTTGCCGTCATCGCAAGCCTCGCCGGCTTCGACCTCTGCGTTACCGCAAGACGCTTCAGTCTCTCGGACCACGACCTGGTCGCCGCACGACAGGCTGAGCATGATTCCAAGGGCTAGAACATGGCGAAGGGTAAACTTGGCGTCGGTCATAAGCGCTCCTCATCAGAGCGCCAAGATGACGGACCGCACCCAAATGTTCAAGAGACGCGAGCGACTAAAAATACCAGCGCACCGCGCCGCCGCCGGTGCCTAAATGCAGACCACCAAAGGCGCTCGATGATCCCATCCATAAGATATAACCCGGCCGGTAGTCGCTGACGAGCTCAAGCGGGATCTCGTCAAAGCGGAGCACCAGCTCAATCACCGCGGAGGCGTCGACCCACGAACCGCTCTGATGCATGACGACCGCAGCGCCCGCGCCAACGCCCCAACGAAGTCGCGCCCCGTCGCCGCGCCACAGCTCCGGCTGCGAGACCATGTAATCTGCACCGCCCGCCACCCCGAACATCCCATAAACTGCCGAGCCCAAGACGCCCTGAACGGCTGTCTTTTTAGTCAACATCTTCTTGATCGAGAAGCCGCTGATCAGGTTGCCGCCGCCGATCCCTGCAGCCCAGACGGCGTCAGGTTTGGCGAGCTTGGACTGCGCGTGCGCCGTGAGCGGAGTCAGCACAACGAGAAGAGCCCACAGAATACTTAGGTGGCGCATGAGGTGTCCCTTACTGCGGTATGAGCAGCGCTTCAGCAGCGCTTCTTTGCCTGAAATTTTAGCCCAACAAACAGCTAAACGGGATATCGGCGCGCTTTGACGCAGGCATTAGCACCAAAGCACATGCCTGCCCTCGTCAAAGCGAGCGGATTAAGTCAAAACCGCGACGCTCAATGAGGAGCCGGTACCGTCTCATGCGCCTGCTTACGATCGCTTCACTCTTGGTTATCGGCTGTGGCGAGTCCGAACCGCCTGCGGACCCGCCGGTCCGAAGCACTGAGGTGTGTTGGGCTGACCGGAGCTGCGCCGTCGAGCTGGTCGTCAGCCACAAAGCGGACGGCGTGGACGAACCCGAGAACTCCCTCGCCGCCATCGCAGCGCTCGCCGACGCCGGCGTGCACGCCGTTGAGGTCGACCCAAGGCTCACCAGCGACGGTCACTTCGTCTTGATGCATGATGAGGGCATCAAGCGCACCACGAGCGCCGATGAGAACCTTACCGTCTCGTCGCTCACGCTCGCCGAGGTGCAGGCTTACGCGCTCAAAGACGACCGCTGCCCAACCCCGGACACCGAGCCCAGCCGCTGCCGAATCCCGACCCTGGCTGACGCCCTTGATACCGCCAAGGGGCGCATTGTTTTACTGCTCGATATCAAAGACCTGGATCTAGAGCGGTTGGTCGCTGTGCTCAACGCCCATGACGGCTTGTCGACGAGCGTGGTGCGCAGCAAGGACCTTGATTTTCTCAGCGCCCTGACCCACCGGCTGCCGGGCTTATTGACGATGGACTGGCGCGACACCCAAGCCGGTGCGCTCGACTCGATCGAGCACCGAAGCCCTTTATTCGTCCAAGTTGAGCCCCCCGACCTCGACGCCGTCCAAGCGGCAGCAGCCGCTCAACAGGTCCGGGTGATGATCTCAACGCTCACTACGCTCGACCCCTATCTGTGGGCTTATGTCGACAGCGGCGCGCTCGACCAAGAGGAGCGAGCGCGCGCCGAAGCCGAGGCGCTTCGAGACCAAGGCGTGCGGTTATTTTTGACGAGTTACCCGATCCAGACCCAGCGCTTGCTCACCGGCGAGCCGCTCGCCCCCTAGTCCATGCGGTAGTAGGTCTCGCCCAAGAACACTAAGCCCTCGATGGCATCACGGGTGCCGACCAGCCCAAGCGCTTGCGCCCCATAAGGACAATCTTCACCCGCCCAGATCTCGCCCTCTCGAAACTCAAGGTCCCAACCTGCGCCTGCCTCGTTGCTCCAGAGCAGCTGCCCCTCATCGACGGACACGCTGACCAGATGCCAGTCGTTCGTCATCGGTGTTCGCTCATAGCGACCTTCGAGCACCGCTGGGTCCATACAGGTCCCGCGAAAACAGCCAGCGCCAAACCAGCACTCGTCGTTGTCCGAGCAGCTAGAGGGGACAAAGCCAGCGTCAAGCTGAGCTGGCTCGCCCGCATCAAACGCCACCGAAGCATCGCCGCTTGATGTCACCACTCCGCCGCCATCGACCGTGATCCACGGTGCCTCGATAGCGGTTCCGCATGCCGCAAAGAGCATACAGCCGACCAATGCTGCAAAGGTCATCTCAATACGCTTAAACAAGGGCACCTCCTCGCCGACTACTCAGCGTCCGTTCGATGAATCGGAAAGGCACCAAACGACTGGCTCACCGGCATCAACTCGAGCCTGTTGATGTTGACATGCCTAGGCTGCTCGGCAACCCAGCAGATCGCCTCGGCGACATCCTGGGCGGTGAGGTAATCCGTATTAGCGTAGGCAGCCTTTGCCCGCTCGGCGTCCCCGCCAAATCGAACCAGGCTAAACTCGGTCTCGCATAAGCCAGGCTCAATCGAGGTCACGCGCACGCCGCTGCCGTGCAGATCGGCGCGCAGGTTGAGGCTAAATTGTGTCACAAAGGCTTTGGTGGCGCCGTAGACGTTGGCGCCAGGGTACGGGTAGATCGCAGCGATTGAGGACAGATTGATGATGGTCCCGCGCTGACGCGCCACCATCCCCGGGCTGATCAAACGCGTCAGCGTGATCAAGCCTCGGATGTTGGTGTCGATCATCCGCTCCCAGTTGCTCATCTCACACTCGTGCGCGGGCTCAAGACCGAGCGCTAGTCCCGCGTTGTTGACCAATAAATCAATCACCTGAAGACGCTCGGGCAGGCGCTCAAGCGCAGCCTCGCACGCCCCTTTTTGGCTCACATCAAAGGCGAGCGGAACAAAGCCCTCGCCGAGCTCGCTCGCGAGCGCCTCGAGCCGCTCGGTGCGGCGGCCGGTGCCGATGACTTCCCAACCTAGACCGTGCAGCTGCCTGGCGCTGGCTTCGCCAAACCCAGACGTGGCGCCGGTGACCAAAGCGATCCCTTTGCTCGTGCTCATAAAGAAGCTCCTCCAGCCTTGGCATGCTCGTGGCGCCACGCCCCGTCAACTCTGCCAAGCAGCGATTTATGGCATAAAACCACCTTCATTTTTACAGCAGTCAGCGCTAATCGACGGCGTGAGCCGCCTGGCTCTAAACGGAGAACCCATGGCCGCTCCCGTCTGCATCACCGGCGCTACCGGATTTGTCGGTAGCCACATCGTCGACGCCTTTCTCCAAGCCGGCGTCCCCGTTCGAGCGGCGGTGCGTAGCCCAGATGACCCCGATAAGACCGGACACCTGATCGAGATGGCTCAGCGCCACGGCACCGAGCTGACCTTTCACGGCGCCAACCTGGCAGAGCCCGGGAGCTTTGACCAAGCCATCCAAGGCTGCGAGGGCGTGATCCACACCGCAGCGTCGGTGCGTCTCGCGGCGCCCGACCCACAAAAACAGATCGTCGACCCTTCGATCAACGGCACCCGCAACGTCCTAACGGCGTGCACCAACGCGGGCATTCGCCGGGTGGTGATGACCTCGTCGGTGGCGGCGCTCGGCAACTACCGCGCAAGCCAAGACCACCCGTTGAGCGAGGCGGACTGGAACGACGCAGCCACTCTTCAGACCGACCCTTACGGGCTCGCTAAGTGCCAAGCTGAGCGGCTGGCCTGGTCGATGAGCGAAGAAGCCGGCTGGGATCTGGTGGTCTGCAACCCATCGCTGGTCTTAGGACCTGTCTTCAACAAGCGCCACTGCGCTGCGAGCCCGGCGACCGTTGGCGATATCCTCAAGCGCGCCTTTCCCGCCAACCCTCGCATCTGCTTTGGTATCGTCGACGCTCGTGACGTCGCCCAGGCGCATTTAGCAGCCTATCAGCGACCAGACGCTCAAGGCAGGCATGTCCTGGCTGCAGGCACACGCTGGATGCGCGACATCGCGGTGCTGCTCGATGGCGTCTTTCCGGAGCGGCGATTAAAGACTCGAACCCTACCCAACTTGCTGATGCGTATCGGGGCTCGCTTTGATCAGCGCCTCGACCCTCATGTCTTGTCGGACCTGCTCGGGCGAGTGCCTCATTATGACGGCAGCCACGCGGTCGATGCGCTGGGCATTAGCTATCGTGACGTGGACAGCAGCGTCGTCGACACCGCCAAGAGCATGATCGAGAGCGGCTTAATCCGCTGAGCGCTGCGTCAGCTGAACTGGCGCGACACCAAACGGTAGTACAAACCCTCGTTCGCCATCAACTCGTCGTGACTTCCACGCTCTGCGATGCGTCCCCCCTCAAGAGCCACGACCACGTCAGCTGAGCGCACGGTGCTGAGTCGATGCGCAATCACTAAGGTCGTGCGCCCGACCATCAAGCGCTCAAGCGCCTCTTGGACCAAGTGCTCGCTCTCGGCGTCGAGCGCGCTGGTCGCCTCATCAAGCACCAGCACACGCGGGTCTTTAAGCACTGCGCGAGCAATGGCGATGCGTTGCTTTTGCCCTCCAGAGAGCTGGACTCCGCGCTCCCCGACCAAGGTCTGGTAGCCCTCATCGAAGGCTTCAATAAATTCAGCAGCGTTTGCTGCCCGTGCAGCCTCTTGAACCGCTGCGTCTGAGGCGTCCGGGTCACCAAAGCGGATATTGTCCTCGATGCTCGAGGCAAAGAGCAGCGGCTCCTGGCTGACCACACCGATCTGTTCGCGCAACCAGCCTGAGTCGAGCTCGGCGTAGCCCACGCCGTCCAAACTCACCTGCCCGGTGAGTGGCTCATAGAGCTTAGAGATGAGGTGAGCGACGGTCGATTTGCCGCCGCCGGAGGGTCCAACCATCGCCACGACCTGACCGGGCTCGAGCGTCAACTCGAAGCCATCGAGGATCATCGCGTCCGGGCGTGTCGGGTACGCAAACTGCACCCCGTTAAAGCGGATCAAACCTTTGGGCTTGTCCAGCCGTTGACCGCTTGAGTCCGGCGCCGGCGCCGCATCAATCAGCTCAAACACTCGCTGGCTGGCGCCCGCTGCGCGCGCAAAATCGGACCACAACCCGCCAAGGGCTGCGATGCTAAACGCGACGGTAAAGGTGTAGAGCAAAAAGCTCGTCAACTCACCAAAGCTGAGCCGACCATCGAGCAACAACACGCCTCCGTACCAGAGCACCGCGGCGATCGCTCCGTAGCCGAGGATACCAACAAAGCCGGTGAAAATAGCGCCCACTCGAGCGCGCTGGCGAGCGAGCTCAAAACTATCCTCCACGGCTTGGGTGTAGCGGCTCGACTCCATCGCCTCTCGATCAAAGGAGCGCACGGTGCGGATCCCCGACAACGACTCCTCGGCGACCTCCGAGGCGCGCGCCAGCGCGTCCTGAACCCGGTGGCTGAGCTTGCGCAGCGAGCGGCCGTAGAGCGTCGCGCCCAGAGCGACTACCGGGACCACAGCCAACATCACGATGGCTAAGCGCCACGAGGTCCACAGCAAGATGGTGATCGAGCCGGCGCCTTGCAGCGCAAAGCGCAGCGCCATGGAGACATTGACCGTCACCGTATTTTGCAAAACGGTGGTGTCGGACGCTAGCCGGTTGATCAGCTCACCGGTGCGGCGCTGATCAAAGAACGCAATACTGCGGCAGATCAACGCTTCAAAGAGCTGACTCCTGAGCTGAAAGACGATCCGCTCACCCGCGACGGTAAACCAGTAACTGCGCGCCGCTGCGGCGACACCGCTGACCACAAACAAGGCGAGCAGACCTAAGACCGCTTGGTTGAGCTGGTTGCGATCGCCGGTCTGAGTCACCCCATCAACGAGATCACCGACCCACATCGGCGCAGCGAGCGTGGCGCCTGTTGCGATCAGCAGCGCCAGCGTGCCTAGGCTCAAGCGTTTCCACTCGGAGCGAGCCAGCCCGGCGACCCGAGCGAAGTCCAGCCCGCGCCGAGGCGCTGGCGTGTCTTGGGTATCAGTGACCGGCTCAGCGGCTGGATCGGTTGCGCTCATGCACGGCGCCTTCTCGCGTCGAAGGTGGAGCGGTCAAGCTCAGCAGCTAAATAAGTTGCAGCGTCCCCTTTAGTGCAGCTCGAAGCTCGCTCCTACGGAGACCGAGATGGTCATGGATCCTGGCGCGAAGGTGCCTTGATCAGCCCCTACGCCGCCGAGGCGTACGTTGTTGTCGAGCCGGCCACGAAGCGTACCCATGCCGCCGCTGTTCTCGTCGATGGTCAGCACGTGTCCCAGCTTAGCACCCGCCGCCGCCGCCATCGCCGCCGCCTTGACCTTTGCCTTTTTGACCGCCTCAATCCGCGTCTTGGCGCGCAGCGTGCCCATCTTGGATGAGGTGAGACGATAGCTCACCGACATGTCTCGATCCTTGATCAAGCCGGTCAAAAAGGCGTCGAACTTGTCGGTGCCACGCTGCTTGATCCGAACCTCTCGAGACAGCGCGTAATGCTTGAACTTGCGCGCCGCGCCGGACTCGTACCCCGGTCGAGTGTATTCCTTATCCACGCTGAGTTGCCCGGTCTGTAGATCGGTCGCCTTGACCCCTAGCCCTCTCGCCGTCTTTAGGATGTCTTTGACCTGACGATCGGTCCCTTGCTTAGCGCGCACTAGGTTCTTGTGCCTTGCGCTAACCGAGACGGTCCAGATGATCAGATCAGGCACGACCTTGGTGGTGGCTTGGGCGGTCACGCGGATCTGTCGCTGGGTCGCGCCGCTCGAGGCGCTGGCCCAGGCGGGGACAAAAAGGGCGGCGCTCAAAACGATCAATCGCATCACAGTGTACTCCGAGTGGTGGGTCCCACCCTTGGCTGACGCCCAAGCTGCGAAAACATTTCAAGCGTGGCTGAGAGCGAGCTAATAATCGATGTAACCGACCATACAAGAGCGGCGGCTTGAGCGTTGATTTCCGCCAATGTTATCGTGACTGATGTTGGTTCCGTTGTTGGTGATCCATGCGTAGGTGTTGCACATGTGGGTGCTCATGACCCAATAGTTATCGCCGGTGTTACGGCCGATCGTATAAGGCGTGATGATGTTAGCGCCGGCGTTGGCTGCGCGCAGAAAACATTCATCGAAGTGCAGCGTGCCGTAGTCCTCATAGCGCCAGCGGTGACCGTCATAATCTACCGAATCACTGAGTGCTGTGTTGCGGGTGTTGGAGCGGCTATCTCGGCCTAAGACGCAGGCCTGATCACTGTTGATCGCCGATTGCTGATAGGTCGACCAGCGCCCGGTCATCGCGTTGTTCCCTTTGCGGTGACCGTACCAACCGGTGCTCACGCTGTAGTTCGATGCGGTCATCGAGGCGCCACGCTTGGACGCCTCGATCGCGCACTCGGTCCAGGTCATGCTGCCAATATTCGACCAGCGAAAGGCGTGTGCGTTCCCATAAGAACAACCACCAGCGGTGTTCGCTCCGGTAAAGTCGATCGTGTTGTGGATCGAGGACGCCGTGCAGTTGTTCCGGCAGCCGTCATCGTCGACTTGGTTGTTGTCATCGCATGCCTCGACCCCGGCTTGGACGTGACCGTCGCCGCATGACGCGACCACGCACGAGTTCAGGCAGGCATCGGTCTGGCTGTTGTTGGCGTCGTCACAGGCTTCAGCGCCCGCTTGGACGTGACCGTCCCCGCAAGACGCCGCCACACATGAGTTTAGGCAGGCGTCGGTCTGGCTGTTGTTGCCGTCATCGCAGGCTTCAACGCCCGCTTGGACGTGCCCATCGCCGCAAGCCGCGACGCTGCAGTCGTTGAGGCACGCATCGGTCTGGCTGTTGTTGGCGTCGTCGCAGGCTTCCACTCCGGCGCGAACCAAACCATCGCCGCAGGCGGCTAAGCGGCAGTCGTCAAGGCAAGCGTCGGTCTGCTCGGCGTTGCCGTCATCACAAGCCTCGTAGCCGTCCTCGCCATTGGCCAAGTCGGTGCGCTGGATGCCGTCGCCGCAGCGCGCTGGGGCGCACACGTTGGTGCAGGCGTCCGCGTCGATGCGGTTGCCGTCGTCGCATTGCTCGACGCCGTCTTGAACAAAGTTGTCGCCGCAGCGAGCGACCGTGCAGTCGTTGAGGCAGCCGTCGCTCTGTACGCGGTTGCCGTCGTCGCAGGCCTCGAGACCTTGAGCGACGACACCGTCGCCGCAGCGTAAGACCTCACAGCTGTTGCGGCAGCCGTCGTTGTCGACTCGGTTCCCATCGTCGCAGGCCTCGTAACCCTCTTCGCCCAATTGGCGATCCTGGCGCCGGATCCCGTCGCCGCAGGTGGCGATCACGCAGCCGCTGGTGCAGCCATCGGTCTCGACTCGGTTGCCGTCATCGCAGGCTTCGTCCGCGTCGATCCGCCCGTTACCGCAGACCTCTCGGCGGCACTCGGCGTCGAGCAATGCGACGACGGCAACCGCATCGACGCGGACGCCTGCACCAACGTGTGCGCCCCAGCGCGCTGCGGCGACG
>JBDQPD010000100.1:0-13041 GCA_040260805.1 Myxococcota bacterium
ACGTCATCAATGGCTTCATCCGGCACCCCGGCCCGAGCGATCAAGGCTTGCAGAACATGGGCGCCCAGATCTGCAGGGTGGACTTGGGCAAGACCTCCTCGTCGTCGCCCCACCGGCGTGCGGACCGCATCGATCAGAAATGCCTCAGGCATGTTTACTCCTCCAAGAGCCACGATTGAGCGCGCTGACGGTGCTCAGTTTCGGGACCATGAGCATAGCGAAGCGCCCAGCTGCGTTTGAGCAGATGGTGCAAAGGGTACTCAAACGAATACCCCATAGCACCGTGCACCTGTAACGCCACGCGCTCAACCTCGCGCGCTGCTTTGGTCGCCAAAATCCAGGCGCCGCTGACACGGCCATCCGTCTCACGATCACCCTGGTCAAGCGTGTAGCAGGCTCGCTGAACCATGGGCCGTGCGAACTCAAGCCCGATCAAGGCATTGGCGAGCTGATGCTTAACCGCTTGTTGTGCGCCCACGGGTTTTCCAAATTGCCGACGCTCACTGACGTAGGCGACGCTCACATCCAGCGCGGCTTGGCTCAACCCTAAGAGCTGCAAAGCGTCGGCTAAAGCGAGCAGGTGACGAGATCGAGCGTAGAGCGAGTTTGTCGGGTCGTGATGGCGCAAAGGACGACTATACTTTGAACCCACTAAACGCCCTAGCGGTCGGGCTCGATCGATGGTTTCGCTCAGCTCGAACTGGCAGTTACCATGCACCTGGGCGCCCTCTTCGTTGACCAAGAGGACCGAACTGATGCGCTCAGGGTGGGGGATTTTCTGCCCATCTAGACTCAAAGCAAAGGTCAGCTCACCGCGTGCCGCTTGAGCCGATAGTTCAGCCTCGCCTTCGAGCAGAGTGGTTGCGATCAGGTGCTGCCCGATCCAATCAGGGAAGCAGTGATAGCCTGCTTGCTCCAGAGCTGGCGCGAGGTCGAGCAACCCTTGACCGAGCCCACCCCAGGATTCGTCTATCGCCAAGCCCATCACACCGGCTTCGGCCATGGTCTTCGCTAAGCTGATCTCAGCGCTTAGATCGCCGGCCCAGGTCAACTCACGATGATCACTGGTCCAGTGACGTGCGGCGAGCTCCGACAGCGCCTCTGCCCAGGCGCGCTGGTCTTCGGTGAAGCTAAATCGCATGACTTACCGCCTCGGCAGCCCGAGCACTCGCTCGGCTATGATCTTACGCTGAATCTCGTTGGTTCCAGCGTAGATGGGTCCAGCCAAGCTGAATTGGTAACCTTTAAGCCACTCACTCTCGAGCGCTGAATCTTCACCTAAAATCGCAAGGGCTGTTTCGTGCAATTCAATATCAAGTTCAGACCAAAAGACCTTCATTAGGCTCGACCTTGACCCAAGCTCTTCGCCCTGACTCATGGCCGTCACCGCCGCATCAGTGAACAGTCGATAAGCCTCTGCCTTAAGCGCTGAGTCCAAACATCGTTGGTCGAGATAGGGATCTGTATCTCGGCTGATCCTCAGCGCGTTGAGACGCTCGGCTGCTGCAACGAAGCGTCCAGGGCTTCTCAGCGTCAGCCCTCGCTCCGATGAGGTGGTCGCCATCGCCACGCGCCATCCTTCTCCCACGCCCCCAATGACTGCTTCATCAGTAACAAAGAGTCCGTCGAAGAAGACCTCGGCGAAGCCCTCATCGCCATCGAGCCGACCAAAGCCACGCACTTCAACACCTTCGCCGGTGAGCGGCGCCATCATGTAGGTCAGCCCTTGATGGCGCTCAGAGTCGGGGTCGGATCGAAAGAGCCCAAAGCACGCGTCGCAAAACGCGGCGCGCGTGCACCAAGTTTTTTGACCATAAAGTCGCCATCCGCCGTCGACACGAACCGCCTTGCTGCGCACCGCCGCTAAATCAGAACCTGCTCCGGGCTCTGACCAGGCTTGAGCCCAGAGGGTTTGCGCCGAAGCCATCGCCGGTAAGATGCAGTCCTTTTGCGAGGGCGTGCCAAATTCAAAAAGCGTTGGTGCGAGCAAGAAGATCCCGTTTTGGGTCACTCGCTGCGGGCCGTTGGCTCGATAATATTCTTCTTCAAAGATGAGCCATTGCCGGATCGAGGCTTCTCGCCCGCCATAAGCCTTAGGCCAGCTCACGACCGCCCAGCCCGCTTCGAACAGCTTACGCTCCCAGACTAAATGCTGAGCGAAGCCCTCGGCGGTGTCTCCGCTCGCAAGGTCCTTGGGGACGTGCTCGCTAAGCCAAGCTCGAGCTTCGGCACGAAAGGCAGCATCATGTAGGTTTTCGCGTAGGTCCAATCACTCGTCCTTTAGGCTGGTCTTGATGCTCTTGACGTCCTCGCCGCCCAGATAATCCGTAGCGGCTGCGTTGTGGGCGTGAGCGAAATGATGAAGACCGTAGGCATGCTCGATGGTGTCGCGCAGCCCCATGCGGTCTTCCGCTTGATTGATCACCATCTTGGTCAAAGCGAGCCCCATGCGCGGCATCCGGGCGATCCGCCGGGCAAGGTCTTGGACCTCGTCATCGAGCGCCTCGTTGGCGACGCAGCGGTTGATCATGCCTGCTTTTTCGGCTCGCTGCGCAGACAGGCGCGCCCCGGTAAATAAGAACTCCTTGGCGAGCCTCGGGTTGAGCTGATGGGCGTGAGCGAACCATTCCACACCGGGGATCCCCATACGAACGACCGGGTCGGCGAAGAAGGCATCCTCGCTCGCAACGATCAAATCGCAGCACCAGGCGAGCATCAAACCACCTGCGACGCAGGCTCCTTGAACCTGCGCAATGGTTGGTTTGGGGACGGCGCGTAGGCGCTGGCACAGTCCAAGGTATGCTTCTCGTTCGCGCACGAAGGTGCTCTCCGATTCACTCTTGTCCGAATGATCCCACCACTGCGTGGCGATACGCTCAAAGGCATCGGGGATGTCGCGCTCGTCAGTTCCGATGTCGTGTCCGGCGCTGAAATGATCACCCGCAGCACAAAGAATGATGACCTTGACCTCGTCATCGGCTGCTGCGCGCCCCATCGCCTGGTCAAGCGCTTGGAGCAAAGCGACATTTTGCGCATTTCGAACATCGGGTCGGTTAAGGGTGATTCGAGCGATGCCGTCATCGGATGAATACACGATCGGTTCAGTCATGTCGCACTCCAGAGAGATGGTTGAGCGTCTGGTTCGCTTCGCTCATGACCCGCTCGATTAAATCACATGCTTCGGGGAGCTCGCCGATCAAACCGGCGACTTGGCCGGTGGGCAAGATGCCTGCACCAATTTGTCCTTGGACCATGGTTTGCTCGGTGAGCATGGGGGCGTTCGCTGCCGAGAGGGCTTGCGCCATACTCATCCCTTGATTCTTGCGCATCACAAGACCTGCGGACAGCAACCCAAAGAAGCCAACGCCCGTCGCTCGTTTAAAAGCTAAACCCGAGCGCATGGCGAGCCAGAGACGCCCGAGCGCGCTGCGGCGCTCAAGATGGTTAACAAACGGGGTTCGAATCACCCGCTGCGGGTGTCCATCGATCCTCGTCGAGACGGTCGTATCGGTTACCGAAGCCTCAAGATAGCGTGCTTTAATCGCGTCCGGAACCGGGCTTTCTTGGGTGAGCAAGAAGCGGGTACCCATGGCGATCCCGGCGGCGCCAAACCCAAGCGCAGCCACCAGGCCACGGCCGCAGCGAAAGCCGCCCGCTGCGAGGACTGGGATGTCGACCGCCTCGACCACATCGGGGAGCAATAAGCTGGTGGGGACAGGCCCTGTATGCCCGCCCCCTTCATGACCTTGAGCGATCAGCGCATCGACGCCCCATTCAGCCACCTTTTCGGCGTGCCTTCGCTTGCCCACGGTCGGCATCACCAAGACATTTTCATCTTTGAGTCGGGCGATAAGGTCCCGCTTAGGGGCTGCCGCAAAGCTCGCTAAACAGACCCTCTTTTGGATCAGCAGATCGACCCGCTCTCGAGCGTCTGGAGCGTCAGCGCGCAGGTTGACTCCAAAGGGGCGATCGGTCGCGGCTTGGACGGCGTCGATGCTAGCCTTTAGCTCCTCTAAGCTCAGGGTCGCTCCGGCTAAAATACCAAAGGCGCCAGCCTCGCTGACCGCAGCCACTAAAGGTGGAGTAGCGACCCACCCCATGCCGGTTTGAACGATCGGAACCTGGCACCCGGTCAGCTCACAAAATGCGCTTCGGATGCCCATCATTTTGGAACCTCAATGTAGCGCTTCTCCTCAGGGTCGAGCTCCGCAATCCATTTCAATTCTTGGGCGGTCGGAAGCCGCGTTTGAGGAGCATTTGAGGCCTCTAGTTTAAAGCTGCTGGCCGTTTGCAGTTCCTCGGCTTCGACGCCCGGATGGAGACTCAAGACGATCATCTTCCCATCGGGTCCAAAGCCGAAAACGCCGAGATTGGTAACGACCCGATGCAGATCATGATGGCGGGCGAGCCGTGAGCCGAGCGCTTTAGCTCGGTCGTTCCCGACACCGCAGACCAAGTCGACGGCGTCGCAGAAGATGCGCGCAGATTGTTTGGGCACCCAATATGAGGTGCGATGATACAGCGTATTACCGGGCGCTCCTCGCGCACCGATCAGCATGGCTTTGGGCGCCTCGAAGGGTCCAATACAGCTGATGTTTTGGTTGCCAAAGGCATCGATTTGGCTGGCGCCCATCATGACGTGACGCTTGGTCGACCAGAGCAGATGAAAGACCTCTCGGTAGGGCAGGTGCGCCTCGGCGAACCCTTCGTCGGTGGTCAGCGTCGCCACGCCATCACTGAGCATCAGCTGAGGAGAGGTGGTCCTGCGCGCGAGCCGAGCCCCAATCGATGGAATCCAACCCATCGGGCTCGCTACGATCTCGTCCTCGGTCGCAAAAGCATCAGCGACCGCAGCGACGCAGACGTCCGCTCGGTGCACGGTCATGGCTGGCTCCCAAAGAAGCGCGCCTCAAAGGCAGCCCAGGCAGCCTCGTCTTTAGCGCCTTGTGCGTAGAGCTTTTGTAAGGCTTCGTCGCGCTCATAATCGGGCGGACATTCGGTGAAGCCTGCTCCGCCGGGCGCCTCGATCACCGCGTGAACATGGAGCCGAGCGATGGACTCGCTTTGGTAGGTAGCCTCACCAAAGAGTTGGTCGGTTTCGACCACCTTTTCACAGCTCATATAGGTGTGTTTAGCGGCTTGAGCGTAGAGTTGATCAAAGTACGGGTCGGGTCCGAGAATCACACCATTACCCGCAGCGTCAGCGCGATGAACGTGGATTAAAGCGGCGTCGAGTTTGATCGCTGGAACCGCCACTAAATCTTCGCAGTCCGCGTAGGGTGAGCGCACCTTTTTGACTTGGGGGAGGTGGTTTAAGATGTCCGACCCTAAACCCGCTCGGGTTGGCAAAAATGGGAGGTGAAGCGCCGCAGCATAGAGCCCCCACCACAACATCCCCTCATCCATCTCAAGCGCCTCGAACTCGCCCCGTTGACGCGCCGCACGAAAATACGGCTCTAAGGGGATCGAGTCGAGCGAGACAAAACCGTAGAGCAACCTTTTGATCTTTCGCGCTCTGGCGAGCAGGCCCACATCAGGCCCGCCATAGCTCACGATGGTCAGATCTTTGAGTGGGCTCTCAAGCAGCGCTCGAACGAGCGCCATCGGCTTACGTCTCGAGCCCCAACCGCCGATTCCAACCGTCATACCGTCTTCAAGCTCGGCGATCGCTTCATGAGCGCTCATGCATTTGTCCGGACGGCTCATTCTTTGCTGCTCACAAATGCGTCGCGTGCTTCGTCGCCATGCCCGCTTAGGTTCAATTCAAAGGTGTACCCTTGCTCATAGCGATAACTGCGATGGACATCGACGGGATCGATTCCGTTGAGACAGGATTTAGCGGCGCGTAAGACCTTCGGGTCTTTGCTGGCGAGCTTAGCTGCCCAACGCATCGCTTCCTCTCGAAGCGCTCCGGGCTCGACCACCGATTGGACTGAACCATAGCGGGAAAGCTCTTCAGCCCCAATTCGCTCTCCGGTAAAGACCAGGCTGCGAAGGCGCTGCGGCGTCGGCACCAAGCGAGCGAGCTGGGTCGCTCCTCCTAAAGCGCCTCGATCCACTTCGGGCAAGCCAAAGGTGGCGTCGCTCGATGCGATCACCAGATCCGCGTTGCCGACCAAGCCGATACCCCCGCCTAGGCAATACCCATGCACCGCAGCGACGACCGGCACTTCACATTCGTAGACCGCCTTAAACGCAGCAAAGCAGGCTGTGTTCACCGCCAAGAGCTCGTCATGCCCGGGCGAGTTTTGGCAGGCTTTCAAGTCGACGCCCGCATTAAACCCTCGCCCTTCAGCGCGCAGAATCACGGCACAAACGCTCGAAACTTGCCCTGCTGCTTCGATCGCACGAGCCAATTCAAACCAGCCTTTGCTGTCCAAAGCGTTGACCGGCGGGCGATCGACGATCACCTCAGCAATGGCTCCATCGATGAGCGTATTAATGGTCATAAAAGTGGTGATCCTCTGCGGCTTGCTTCTGCAGAATGAAACGTGTTTCAGTTTGTCGTCAAGGGAGCGCATAATGAACGATTTTGATCGCTCGGGATGCCGTGGTGATCAGGCTTATCAGAGTCTGCCAAACCTCGTCCATTTAGCCGCCGATTTTCATGCGGACCGAGTGTTTATTGAAGACGGTCAAACCACGATTCATTTTAGCGAATTGCCAGCCTTGGTCGACGCCGCTAGCGCATCGCTGATCGCGCTCGGGGTCGAGCACGGTGATCGAGTAGCTATTTGGGCGCCAAATCACCCGCAATGGATTATCGCAGCGCTCGCTATTCAAAGTGTCGGCGCTGCCCTGGTTCCGATCAACACTCGCTACCGAGGCGATGAAGCGAGCTATATCCTCGCCAAAAGCGGCGCTCGCATTGTGATCACCATCGAGGGCTTTTTAGACACCGATTATTTGTCGCTGCTCGAGGCTGCTGAGGATCAACCCGAGTTAAGCCACAGGGTCTTGCTGGAGGGCGCCTCGGATCAGGCCTTAGGTTGGGCTGAGTTTCTCGAGCTCGGCTCGACGGTCTCGACTCAGGTGGTTGCCGAGCGCCGCCAAGCAGTGAAACCGAGTGATCTTTGCGATATCTTGTTTACCTCGGGCACCACAGGGCAACCCAAAGGTGTTGAATGCACGCACGCCCAGACTCTGCGCGTCTTTCGTGACTGGTCCGAGGTGGTCGGCTTGTGCGCCAGCGATCGTTATCTGGTGGCGATGCCCTTCTTTCACGCCTTCGGCTACAAGGCGGGTTGGCTGGCGTGTCTGATGATGGGTGCCACGGTTTTACCCGAGCCTGTTTTTGATCCTGAGCGCTTGTTGCGGCGAGTAGGTAGGGACTCAGTGAGTGTGCTGCCTGGTCCTCCGGCGCTTTATCAGTCGATTTTAGCGCGCGCTGATCTGTCTGATTTTGATCTGTCCCCCTTGCGGCTTGCGGTGACCGGTGCGGCGGTGATTCCGGTGACTTTGATCAAGGAAATGCATGATCGCTTGGGCTTTGAGACGGTGATCACTGGCTATGGTCTGACGGAGACCACCGGCGTGGTGACCATGTGTCGGCATGATGATGACCCTGAGACGATCGCCACCACCTCAGGGCGCGCTATTCCTGGGGTCAAGGTCAAGGTCGTGCGCCGTGATGGCAGCGAGGCGGCTCGCGGCGAGGCGGGCGAGATTTTGGTGCGTGGCTACAACGTGATGCGTGCCTATTGGGACGAGCCAGAGCACACTGCGCAGACCGTTAACGAAGAAGGTTATTTGCACACAGGCGACATCGGAATCCTTGACGGACGTGGTTACGTTCGGATCACCGATCGTAAGAAAGACATGGTCATCGTCGGTGGGTTTAATGTGTATCCAGCTGAGATCGAGCAGGTGCTGTGCCGCCACGAAGGGGTAGCCCAAGCTGCCGTGATTGGTGTCTCGGAAGATCGCTTGGGTGAGGTCTGCAAAGCCTTTGTCGTCGCTCGTGAGGGCTACCAAGGATCGAGTGATGAGCTGTTCGAGTTTTGCCGCGCTCGAATCGCTAACTTTAAAGTGCCTCGCAGCTTTGTTTGGCTGGATGCGCTACCCATGAACGCGAGCGGTAAAGTGCAGAAATTTAAACTTCGGGATCTTGAATCATGAATCTTCGAGCCAACGATGCGGTTCTTGTTGCCGCTAAACGGACCGCTATTGGTCGTGCCTTTAAAGGGAGCTTAGTGGGGCACCGCGGCGATGATCTCGCAGCTTTGGCGATTCGAGCGGCGCTCGCTGACGTCCCAGGACTTGAACCTTCTCAGGTCGAAGACCTGATCTTAGGCTGCGCTCAGCCAGCCGGTGAACAAGGTTACAATATGGCGCGGCCGGTGACCCTTTTAGCGGGGCTAAATCAGGCCGCGGGTACCACGGTCAATCGCTACTGTGCGTCGTCTCTGCAGGCGCTTAGAATGGCTTTTCATGCGATTCGAGCGGGTGAGGCTCATGTGCAAGTTGCTGCAGGTGTAGAAGCGATCAGTCGCTATGCGCACGGCAAAGCGGACGGTATGGAGGGCACTAAAAATGAGCGCTTCAGCCAAGCCGAAACGGAGCTTCCGGACGTCTATCTAGCGATGGGCGAAACCGCTGAGCGTGTCGCGGACACCTTTGAGGTCAGTCGAGATCAGATGGACGACTATGCGCTCGAGAGTCAGCGTCGCGCCGGGGCAGCGATTAAGGACGGGGTTTTTGAGCGTGAGATCGTCCCCGTTACGCTCGCCGATGGCCGCGTTTTCGACCGCGACGAATCGCCTCGTCCAAGCACAACCCGAGACGGCTTGGCGGGCCTGAGAACTGTTTTTCGGGAACAAGGACGGGTGACCGCAGGGAACGCCTGCCCGCTCAACGATGGAGCGGCGGCGACGGTGGTCATGAGCGGGCGACGAGTCCAGGAGCTTGAGATCCAACCACGGGCTCGAATTATCGCCTCTGCTGTGAGCGCTGTTGATCCCACGCTCATGGGGGTCGGACCGATCGAGTCCACGCGTCGTGTGTTAGCCCTTGCGGGCATGACGATGGCGGACGTCGACAGCGTCGAACTCAATGAGGCTTTTGCAGCCCAAGTGATCCCGAGCATGGAGGCTCTTGATATTCCTCACGAGCGACTCAATGTGCGCGGGGGAGCGCTCGCTTTAGGGCATCCTTTTGGCATGACTGGTGCACGTTTAGTGACCACGTTACTGCACACTCTTGAAGACCAAGATCTAGAGATCGGGCTTGCGACTTTATGCGTCGGCGGTGGTCAAGGGATGGCGCTTCTTCTCCAACGCTTATAGGCTGAGCGCGGAGAACCCCCTGATGCGACTCATTATTTTAAGTCTCTTTGCGTTCGCCGCTTGTGGCGATGAGCCCCCTTTCCCCGAAGATTACCAGACGAGCTGGCGTGAGGTCATGACCTGCACAGAAGGATCCGTTCATGGCGGTGAATCGATTCGGATTTTCGTCAATCAGACCGCTCAGCCGACCTGGGTCGATTGGGCAGAGCGTGTCGAAGCCTCCGGAAATGGCGTGCTCCCGCCGGGCGAGATGATCTCGTTTGAGCCCGGCGCCGTGCTGCTCAAGGCGCAGTATGCAAATTCGACCTGCTCATCGTTGACGCGTTGGACGATGATGACGCGCCTTGAGGCCGGAGGCGATACGGCCCAAGGAAATTGGCGATGGGAGACTATTGTACCCGACGATGAGGGGCAGCCTCAGGAGCCCGCTGCCGGCGGCGATGGCTGCTTCAGCTGCCATCAAAATTACCGCAGAACAGACTATGCAGGGAACTCGCCGGCGCCGCCTCAGGTTCCGTAAACGGGTTCCGAAGCCGGTTGTTGATCGATGAGTTGAGTGACTGCGGCATCGAGCTCTTCGGCTTGCCAACGTCGCTCGATGTCGATCTGAGCGCCTCGAGACCAACCACCTGTCAGCGCGATCAGCCCGCCCTCGATTTCGAAGCTTCGTCCGGTGACTTGTGCTGAGGATGCGCTGCACAGATAAACGACCAATGGGCTGATGTTTGCAGGGTCCATACGATCAAAACCTTGATCTGGCTTCGCCATCATCTCGGCGAAGACGGCTTCGGTCATGCGTGTCCGAGCGGCTGGTGCGATCACGTTTGAGGTGATCCCATAGCGCTCGAGTTCAGCGGCTTGGACCAAGGTCAGTCCGAGGATAGCTGCCTTCGCTGCGCTGTAGGCAGATTGACCCACCGAGCCGCGCAAGCCTGCTCCTGAGCTGGTGTTGATAATGCGCGCATCGACGGCTTGACCGGCTTTGGCTTGGCTTCGCCAATACTGAGCAGCGGCTCGGCTCAGCGCCATGTGACCGCGTAAGTGAACGTTGATCACCGCATCCCATTCGTCGTCGGTGCAGGATACAAACATTCGATCCCGAACAAAGCCGGCGTTGTTGACCACCGCATGAACTGCTCCAAAATGCTCAATCGTCTGTCTGACGAGGTCCTTCATGGCGTCGCTGTCGGTGACGTCTGCAGCGTTAGCGATCGCCTGTCCGCCGGCGGCTAGGATCGCCGCCACCACATCGTCGGCGGGTTTGCTGCTCAGACCTTGGCCATGGTTTGAGGTGCCTAGGTCGTTGACTACGACCTTTGCGCCCGCAGCAGCTAGCGCCAGCGCATGTTCCCGACCAATACCGGCACCTGCGCCGGTGACGATCACCACTCGGTCCTGACAAAGCTGCGTCATCTCGTTCCTCCGATGACCCATGTCCTGCGGTAGGCTCGCTCGCCTGGCAAGTGGCGACACCTTGTCGATTCGCTAGACCTCGCCCATGGTCGGCTTATGAGCGAGCAACGACGAGTATGGATCACCGGTGGTAGCCGAGGCATTGGCCGCGGTTTGGTCGAGGCTTTTGTCGAGGCTGATTATGCGGTCTTTACCTGCGCACGTCGACCGCCCACTCAAGCCTTACCCGAAGGGGTCGGCTTTGTTGCTGCCGATCTGCGGCAAGCCGATCAAGTTGAGGACGCCTTGAACGCTTGCGTGGATTGGCTTGGTGGGCTGGATCTCTTGATCAATAATGCTGGGGGCAGCCCGATGGTCCCAGCCGATCAAGCATCGGCCAGTTTTTCGACCAAGATTGTGCAGCTCAACCTCTTAGCACCTTTGCACTGCGCCACGGCGGCGCATCGGCTCATGAGCGATCAGCCTAGCGGCGGAAACATCATCAACATCGCCTCGGTTAGCGGCCTTAGGCCCTCTCCTCAGACCGCGGTGTACGGAGCGGCTAAAGCGGGCTTGATTCATTTGAGTCAGAGTTTAGCGATCGAGTGGGCGCCGAAGATCCGTGTGAATGCGGTGGCGCTTGGCTTTGTCCGTACTCCAGATAGCTTAGAGCATTATGGAGACGAAGAGGGGATCGAGCGCGTGGCAAAGACCGTTCCCTTAGAGCGCATGGCGACCCCTAAAGACTTGGCAGCGCTGTGCCTTTACTTGGATTCGCCGGGCGCTGCGTACCTAACCGGGGCGTGTGTTCCGCTTCATGGTGGCGGAGAAGCGCCGAGCTTTCTGTCGGCGGCTAATGCGGTTGAGCCACCACTTTAGCGCAGTTTGCTGGCACCTTGGCGTCGATCGACTGCCCCTTAGTGTCCGAGTCAAAGACGCCGGGTACAAACCAACACATCGTCAGTAAGTCCTCATCGGATAGCGCTTTATTTTGGGTTCGCATCTGACCGGTGTTGTCGCTGATTGGATGCGCAAAGATCGTCGTTTCTTTGCGCGCCAAATGTTCCAGCGCCACCGACTGGTTACGGATTTGGCTCAGGCTCATCCGGTTTTCGTTGTAACCCGCTAAGCCGTTGGATGTGGTGTGCGGGTCCGCTGTGAGCGACGACCAATGGTAATCTCGAGGACGCCATTCTCCAGTTCTCATCTCCTCGATCAACTCTTCAAGGATCGGCGTCCATTGGAAGTAAGCCGATGTGATGCAATGATCGGCCGAGAACCGGCAGGTGTCCTTGGCGTTGTAGCCGATGGTCATCACGGGAAAGCCGCCTTTGCTGTTGGCTTCACCTGCGATTTCAATCGGTACCGGTGTGTCGGTGCCGCCGTGGATCACGTCAACGCCCAGTTCGATCAGCTCATTGGTGGCTACCGCCTCAAGTTTGGGAGCGGACCACTTATGCATCCAGCGCACATAGACCTTGGCCTCGGGCAGCACATCACGAGCCCCGAGCGTAAACGCATTAATCCCGCGCACGGTCTCTGGGATCGCAACCGGCGCGACCATTCCGAGCTTACCGCTGTGCGAGACCATCGCAGCAGCTCGGCCAGCCAACCACATGCTCTGATACATGCGCGTAAAATAGCTCCCGAGATTCGCTGTGTGTTTAAAACCACCTACGACCAGAAAGTTAACTTTGGGATACCGGGTTGCAGCGATCTTGGCGTGATCGAGGAAGTCATGGCTGGTGGCGATGATGATGTTGGCACCCGCCGACACAAACTCATCGACGACCTCAGGCAGCTTGGGTGGAATGACCGCAGCTTTTGAGAGCGTCCGGAGCCCGAGTTTCGCCTCGATCTCTTTTCGGCTTTGTTCATGCACCCAGGTCCATCCGTGGTCGCCGACCGGTCCAATATGGATAAAACCAAGGACGGGTTGATTGTTCAGCTTGGCGGCGGTGACAAAGACGCAGACTCCGTCGCTGCATGTAGAGCGCCCATCATGCGGGCATGGCTCAGATTCACCGCAACGCTGCGAGCAGCGGTTGAGATGACACACCTCGCTGCGGCACTCCTGATCGTTTTGACAGTACCCCCCTCTGGGCGTTTTCGGTCCCCCTTGGACGGTCTCAATCGCTTTGGCGCCATGCTCGCCAAGGTCGCAGGCTAAAATAGCGACCTGCTTGATTTGAACCCCATACATCATCACCCCAAGCAAGCTCAGCAAGATGGTGGTTCGTCGGTTCGCCCATGGGAATTTCAGCGCGCTTTTGGGCTCAGGGGCCGGTGCTGTGAGCGCCGCTGAGCGGTTTTGAGCGATGGCTTCGGAGTCCTGAATTGCCTTGATCTTAGCCAGATACAGTTC
>JBDQPD010000073.1:0-17061 GCA_040260805.1 Myxococcota bacterium
CGCAAGCACGAGCCCTAGACTGACCAGAACTGATCTCAAGTTCATCAACTTTACTCCACACACTCAGACTTGATGGCGTATTCGTAAAAACCGAGCTCATCGATCCAATATTCCCCGTGGAACGGCCAATACTGAAACTTCTCACTCGGAACGAAGGGACGCGGCAGCCGTTTTCGTTTGGCGAATTCAATCTCGCGCTGCTGATCGAGCCATTCCGCCTCTTCGAGACCGGTCTGGATCTCAATGATGTCGGCCTGACTGCCCATACCATCGAGAATCACCAGCTGGCGACGAAGCTTGTCACGGACCAGACGCCCCATGAACGGCTCAAGCGCTCCGCGCGCCTCGTCCATGGCGGTCAGCAGCTCACCGGCTAACTCCCCCTTGAACAAATCGACCGAACGCAAAGCGTCCGCCTCGCGTCCGAGCATGTCCAAGAAGAAGCGCAGACGGTCATAGCGATTATTCGACGCCACAGTCCGGGCGATCACCTGAGGAATCACTGCATCCTCTGCCGAACCCCTAACGCTCTCAAGCAGCTGCTCGTACCACCAGATGTCACCAGCCTCTTGGGGCTTGGACGCTAGGAACGCTTTGAGTTTGGGGATGGATGCGCCGTATGCCGATTGGAATTCGCCGAGCGTGCGCCGCACGCGATCCCATTGGCAGTTGTAGAAGTAGTTGGTCATCTTCAGCACATAGCTCTCGGCGTGCTGAGCGTTCTCCGCAAAGAACGGAGCGCTCAAGCTGTGAACTGCGCCTAAGCTCTTGCCGTATTCGCTGAGCTGGAAGTGAACCCAACCGCGCTCAAAGATTGCGTCACCCCAGTCGGAGGTAAAGCGAGGCACCATGCGAAAGTGCAAGGCTGCGTTTTGCAGCGCTTTGACACCCTCAGGGTTGTCAGGGCCCAAACGCGACCCCATCTCGTAATACACGCGAGCGATGCCCAAAACACTTTGGCGGTACACACGATCCGAGTACTCGGTCCGACCTGCCTTGCGCGCCTTGCTCGCCTCTTTAAGCGCATCTTGGAACCTGGCTAATGCCGACTCTAAGTCGTTGTTACGAATCGCAATCAAGCCGCTCAAATAGCGGGCTGCAGGCGCTTCGGAGCTTCCTGGTGGGACGCCCGCTTCAGGGTCGAGGAAGCCAAGCGCATCGTCGAGCTTGTCTTGTCGGTACAACACTTGAGCGATCAAGTAGTTGACACGATCGAGAACGACATCCTTCAGGTCACGAAAGGCGTCTCCGTATTCGCGGTTGATGATGTTCGGCACGTTAAAGTCATCGCGCAGGCGATTACCCGCCTCGAGCAGATAACCGATCGCCGAGACATAGTGCCGGTTCCGTGGACCATCGAGGATGATCTCGCGCAGAAACGACAACGCCGAGAAGTTGAGGTTCTCGTTGAGCATCGCGCGCGCCATGTAATAGCGTGCGTCGTTTCGGTCGCCACGGTTCTCACCGTATTTCAGCACCTCATAAAAGCCCGCAATGGCTTCTTGATATGACTGATTGTTAAAGTCCTCGATCGCCCGGTCTAAGTCCTGAGCGTTTGCCGACAAAGGCAGAGCGAGCGTAAGAATAAAGCAGAGCTTCTTCATCATAGATTATCCTAAAAGACGAAGCTGGGACCGAACTGGAACAAGAAGATATTCGCTACATCAACCGAGTTTTGTAGCGTACCCTGCCATTTCAGTTCTTTCGTGGGATTGAGTTCATTACCGACATCAGCGCCGGGGACCGAGTGAGCCACCGCGTAGTTGCGGAACTCAGCGCGGACGCCGAAGCGTTCGGTGAAGTAGAAGCGCAAGCCTGCACCCAGATTAGAGACCACTTTGACGGCGAGTTGGCTAAACTCGTCTGAAATATCACCCTCAGCGCCGGCTGCACCCTTAGTCACCTGACGAATACCTGCCTGGCTCAGCCCAAGACCGACGCCCATGTAGATATCGAAGTGACCGAGCGCTCGACCAGCGAGTCGAAACTTACCGTAAATAGGCGCCCACTGCATATCCAGACCGGTGTACCACGACAGCAGCGCATAATCAGCGCCCGGAGGCGTCAGATTTTGAAGATCAAGGAGTTCACGAGTCAACGGCGTGTAGTCACCCGAGAGGTACCCAGCCGAGAACTCCACACTCATGGTCTCAGCGAAGTGATACAACCCGTTGACGAGTCCACCAGCGTGGCTGGTAAACTTGTTGTTGATGGTCGCAACCGCCATCGGGACCAACTCAAAGCGCTTACCGAGGTAACGTCCTTTTTTCTGGATCGCAAAGATGGTCTCATCGCGAGGGTTGATCACCCCTTTGGTCTGTCCACGATCGGACGACTTTGCAGCCGCTGCGGATGGATCAGCGCCAGCGTCTGGCTTGGCTTCATCAGAGCCGTCATCACTAGAGGCGGGTGCGCTAGAATCTCCAGCCGCACCATCAGTTTGCTCCGTGTCATCGCCTAGGTCGAGGAGGTCGTCCAACTCGTCAGCCTGCGCAGGAGAGGGAATCACGAGAGCGAGACCAAGAACGGCGCTCGCCCAAATCATGCGTTGGAATCGGTTCACAGTGTCGCTCCCAAGCCAAACATCAGAGTCCAGGTGTTGATGTAATCATCCTGCGGAAGGCTGACTTGATTGAGGTCCAGGTAAGGGCGATCGCCCATCCAAGTATAGTCGCGAGCCTCAACCCGCAAAGCGATGTTGTCCAACAGCCACACTCGAACACCTGCCATGGCGCTCACGAAGGGCGAGACGCCGGCACGCGCTGGATCAGCTACCCACTGCGCCACGCCACCACCTGTATCGGCGGTGAAGCCCTCTCGCCCGGTCACGCCACCACCAACACCCATGAAGATGTCGAAGTTAAGCGCCAGCTCGGAGACCAGGTTCAATTTGCCGTAGAAAGGCTCAACAATGAAATCGCCGCCGACCAACCAGCTCATGATGTTGGTATCGGGCAAGCAGTTCTTGAAACTGCCTGGATCGCATGTCGTCCCTTCGTTGAGCGTCGCCGTCAGCAAACCAGTCGCCTGACCGACGAGATAGCCACCGAAAACATTCAGCGCCAGCAGCTCGTTGAAATGGTAGATGACGTTGAGCTTACCACCATTGTGGGTCGCGTACTTATCGATCACCGACATTTCAAAGCCTAGCGAGACCTCGAAGCGCTTATCGACCGGGAACAGTCGAGCCCAAACCACCGGTGTACCAGGGGGAGGTTGGCGATCGTCGACCCTTAGAAGGTCTTCGTAAATCGCTCGTCCGGTTTGGCCTTGTGCAGCCTCTCCGACTTCTCCGGCAGCCATCTTGCCACCCTCGCCGCCCCAGTTAGCGCCAAGTTCACCGTCTTCCTGCGCAGTCGCCGGCGCTGCAAAGAGCCCCAACGATGCGAGCATCAGAACGTGCATGCGAATCATGCAAATCTCCAAGAGGCCGCCAAGCGACCTACCAAATCAACAACCTTCATTGAGCAGCGAGGTAGCGAACGGCGATAGTCGCCGGCCATTCCGGAACACTGGTTTGACCAAACACTACGCTACGCCCCTCCTGTTCATACCACCAACCGAAGTCCCTGCCGGGCTCCGAACGGACTACAATCTGACCATCCACTTGCACCGCGATCGACTGAGGATCGGGGGGCACGTGTAGGCCATAACGCTGACGCACACCAGCGGCCGCGAGCGCAACCCGCGCGAGAGGCTCTGCAAAGTCGGCTTCACAGATGGAAACCGAAACCCCTCCCGTGGCTGCTGCCAAGGCGCGATAGCGCTGCCCGACCACTGCGATCGTGTCAAGGGACCCACGCTGTTCTGGCGTGAGGTCTGGGTACGCTATCTGCGGCCATTGGTCGGGACTGATGCAGCCACGAATTCCGTTCGCTAACACACGCACATCCGAACCAACGACCGCATGAACTTGCGCACGTCTTGCCAGAAGCCAGCGCCTAGCGGTGTCTAGGGTCATCGGGCTCTGGTCATCCTCGTCACTCACAAAGATCATCGTAAAGGCAGCATCGGGGCGGTGGAAGCCTTCATTGCATGGACGATCCTCGGCGCTAGCAACCAGGCCAGCAACCAGGCCGGCTTCGGTCGTACTGCCGCCAACCCCGACCTCCACAGCGCGACGAAAACGCTCAGTCGCCAGGGCAGCGTTGACGCTCAGATCAAACCAACGCTGACCGTCAATCGATCGCAGACATCCGCTCTCAAACTCGGTCAGATCCATCGCCGTGACGGCAAGTCTAGCGTCGACATCACGCTCGCCCAAAGCCTCGACGAATCGAGCTGCGGCAGCGGCAAGCTTTCCTTGCTCTTCCGCCATCGAGTCGCTGCCATCAATGACCCAGAGCAGATCCAGCTTGCTCACCTGGGCAGCGCGAAACCGCTCGGTCATCCATCGCCCCGCCACCGTGAATCCACCGCTCGCGTCACCAAAGCTCGACGCTTGATCTCCCGTTGACACCACAGGCTTGCCGCTGCGCAAAACGGGTGCGCTCGTCGTAAACACCAAATCATCGGAACACGCGCACCAAAGCAGGGAGCAGAGAATCAGCAGACGCATCACCCCTCCTCAACAGGGACGCAAACCGTCGCCCCACCCTCAGGCATCCCTCGGCCTTCAACCGACAAGCAGCCCCAGTTTTCCGGACACTCTAAACGCTCGTCGCAACGACGCGTGCAGACCGGACCGGTGCGCTTGATCAGACACAAGGACGACTCACAGGCAGAGGCGCCAGCGTGACACATCGCCCCTAAATCGCCGCCTTGAGTCTGCGGAAGGCAGGCCATTCGGTCACCTGCAACCGCCTTGCAAGCCCAGCCCTCAGCACAAGGGGTATCCGGGCTGCATGAGCGAGAACAAATGGATTCGCTCGCAAGCGAAACACACAAACCACCGCTGCAGGTTGCTCCAGAGGAACAAGGCGCACCATCAGCGCCTTCGAAACCAATGCAGATCTGTGCGCCACCCAGTCCGCGGCATTGCTGCCCGGCAGGACATTGTCCTGAGACGCAGGCGTCAACACAGCGCCCACTGCCCACACCTTCGGCGCGCAAGCAAAGACCGCTGGCGCAATCCTCAGAGGCGCTGCAACGGCGCCCCGTCGCACCGACCCCGACCGGGCATTTGCCGGTGCGAGGTAAACACGCTGACTCCTCGGAGCCGCCGAGCTGGGCGCAGACCGAACCGTTGGGACAGTTCGCCCCCTCAACACAGCGAGGTGCGCAGACACTGCGACCGTCTGCGCCCTGAACACACAGTCCGTTTTGGCAATCTCCAGAATCACCGCACGGTGCGCACAGACCTTGATGGTCCGGCTGATGACTGCAGCGGCCATCGGTGCATAAAAATCCATTCGGGCAATCAGCGTCACCCAAGCACCGGTCTTGGCACTGTCCATCGGCAGGCACGCATTGCTGACCAAAGTCAAAGTCCTGGCAACGAAACCCGTCCGGACACGCGGTCTCCGAGCAATCGCTCGCACAAAACGAGCGCCCAAGTTGAAGGTTGCGAACACAATAGTCATCGCGACCGCCACATTCGGAGTCGCGCCGACAAGCCGCACATAAATCAGCCACCACGCCGCAACGACCCAACGGGATGCATGCCCCATCGACGCATTCGCTCCCCTCGCTGCAATCACCAGATTGGCAGGGTGTGAGGCAAGAGTCAGCTAAACCATCTCCAAGCGAGGAACAGACCAAGCCTTCGGCGCATTGCATCTGGTCGCTGCACGCGACGCAGAGCTCGCGCGCTGCGGGGATCACGCAGCGGTTCCGCTCAGAGCACCGGTGCGATGCAGGGCAGTCTCGATCCAAAGTACAATCTCTGCTGGTCGCAGCCGGAACACAAACCGACGGAGAGCGATCTTGGCGGCAAGTCCAGCCGCCGGGACACATCGACTCAGCGCCACAGCTCACGGTGCATACAGCGGCGCCCGTATCGAGCTGCGCACAAAACCCCGAAACACAGCCCGCTGAGCCCGCCAGCCCACAACTGCCACCTAAGCCGAGCTTGGACGAAGGCGGCGCCTCAGACGCACAGCCAACCCATAAAAAGATGCCAAAGAAGAGCATTCGCATACGGCTCTATAACCCAGACTTTACGATCCGCGTATCGGTCGATCTACAGGGTCACCAACGCTGGACCAGCGACACGGTAAGATCAGGTTTGAGCTGGTTACCCCAGAGACTACCGCCAGCGCTCAGCCCCAGACCAGTTTGCCGCGTGAGGTACCACACCAACCCACCGCTCAGCTGGGCGTTCACCCCGAGCCCGCCATCGCGCAGCAGCCCCATCGAGGCGGTAACCCGCGCACGTGGGACCAGCGCGTATCCACGGCGATGAAGCTCATAACCCACCACAGCGCCCAGTCCGAAGGGTATTCGGCTCGCATCCCAACCGTGGGTCAATGTGACCCCTGTGCGCCACTTCGGGAGGACCATCTGGGTAAGATCTAGACTGCTCCCAGCGAGTCCGCTGCGGGCGTCAATAAGCGCATCACCAATTCGAGAGTCATAAGCCTGGGCTGACGCACTCAAAACCAGGATCATGCTAGCTAACACACGCATTATCTCGCACCTTCACGAATCATACGACGCAAGCGTTCAAAAATCCCATGGATGCTTTCATCACCGAGTTGATGATGAAAGATCGCATCGCCGACTTTTATCAAATGATCGCGCTGGTCATCCCGTAAATCGGTGAGTTGCACGGAGTAGACTCTCAGATTCTCTTGGTGCTCAGATAGGCGCCCATCGATCGCTTCTTCTTGTTCGTGCAAAGCAGCCTCCAGCTTCGCAATCTGCTGATCAATCTCGAGCAATCGAGGGTCCGCTTCGGTGCGATCTTGTTCTTGCGCTTGCTGCAACTGTTTACGCAGCCCTCCTGCGCGCCGCTGGCGCCGGATCCGCTCCAATCGCAATTCTCTCAAAGCCTCGTGAACCTGCCCAGTCGACTTCGCCTCTTCTTCGGCAATGCGACGCTCAAGAACCTGTAACTCTTCATCACTCAACCCAATTTGTCGGGCGAGATCAGCAGGGTCAGGTCGGTCGCGATGAATCTGTTCGCGCAGCTGTTTGCGCTTTTTCCGTTCCCGCTCGAGGCGCTCGAGGAACTTATTCTCATAGTCTCGAAAGCCGGTCTCTTCGGCTTCAATGGTTTTGCGCAAGGCGTCGAGATAGGTTTCGTACTCGGTGATCTGGGACTCAAGCGCCTGATGGTGACTCAGCAACTCTTGCGGCACCCAGGCGGGATGCTCGGTCACGACCGTCAGACCCAGGCGCTCAAGCTGTCGCCAATAGTCCAGTCTGCGCTCTGGCAGGCTTCGCCCGCTGCGCGAACGATTGCGTCGCTCACGACGACCAGAGTCTTGTTTTTTCCTACGCTCCACGATCTCTCCTGATCACAAGCGCAAAGCCCCTTTTCCGGGAAAGATTGCGCTGCCGCCGAGTTCCTCTTCGATCCGTAGTAAGCGATTGTATTTCGCCATGCGATCCGAGCGGCAAAGGCTGCCCGTCTTGATCTGCCCTGCGTCCATCGCCACCGCAAGGTCTGCGATGAAGGTGTCGGCGGTCTCGCCCGAGCGATGTGAAATGACCGTCGTGTACGCATTGAACTGAGCCATCCGAACCGCGTCGATGGTTTCACTCAGCGTCCCGATCTGATTCGGCTTGACCAGCAGCGCGTTGGCGGTCGCCGAATCGATGCCTCGCTTGAGACGAGCCGGATTGGTCACGAACAGGTCATCACCGACAAGCTGGATCCTTGAACCTAAACGCTCGGTAAGGGACTTCCAGCCATCCCAGTCCTCTTCATCCATTCCATCTTCGACCGAAACCACCGGGAATCGATCGCAAAAGTCGACCCAGAACTCGACGAGTTCGTCTCCCGACAAGCTGCGCCCCTCGCCCTCGAGGTGGTACACTCCATCTTTGTAGAACTCCGAGGCGGCGGCGTCGATCGCTAGGCTGACTTGTTCTTCCGGCCGGTAGCCCGCTTTTTCCACCGCTTCGATGATCACCTCTGCGGCGGCGGCGTTGCTCGCCAGATTAGGAGCAAAACCGCCCTCATCGCCCACCGAGGTCGCTAAGTTACGGCTCCGCAGAACGCCCTTGAGCGCATGAAAGATCTCAGCACCCCAGCGTAAGGCTTCGGCGAACGATGCCGCGCCGTGCGGGACCACCATGAACTCCTGAAGATCGACCGTATTGTCGGCGTGGGCGCCACCGTTGAGGATGTTCATCATCGGTACTGGAAGCGTCTTCGCACCGGCGCCGCCTAGGCTACGATAAAGCGGCAGCTGGCGCTCCTCGGCGAGCGCCCTCGACGCAGCCAAGCTGACCGCCAACAATCCGTTCGCTCCCATTCGGCTCTTGTTCGGAGTCCCATCGATTTCGATCAACAACGCATCGAAATTCCGCTGGTCGAACAGCTCAAACCCTAACGCAGTCGCAGCGAGCTCACCGTTGATATGCCCCACCGCTTGCCGGACGCCTTTGCCTCCGTAACGGGAGCCTCCATCACGGAGTTCATGCGCTTCGAAAGCCCCGGTTGAGGCTCCAGAGGGCGAAGCCGCCCGACCGAAGGCTCCCGAGGCAAGTACCACATCGGCTTCGACGGTAGGGTTACCCCTCGAGTCCAAAATCTCCCGACCATAAACAGCCACAATTTCCGACATCATGATTCTCCGTACGACAGGGCGCGATCTGTCAGTTCAGGTCTACTTTGTCCACCTATTGCGCTTGTCGAGCAGATGCGCTTGACTGACGATGAAACGAGGTTTGGTTATGCTTGCACCCATACTGAGCGCGACACTGATGATGATCGCCATCTCCGAACCGACCGACTGTATCGACCGGGTGCCAATGGCCATTCCGGCCCCGAGTTCGATGTTTAGCGACCTGAACGAAGCGATCGATATTCACCAGCAAACTGATTTCTTTTTTCGTGCTGGATCCGTGAACAATCTGAAGCTCGTCGAGACCCCTGTGCGCCGCGGCGGAGTCGCTCAGGAGTTCGCCCTATCGAGCTCTGGCGAGACCTTTGTGGCCGAGGGCGTCGTCTTTGATCACTTCACGACCCCAGAGCTTCCTCTAGGTGTTTGCTTTGAGGTCCATGAGAACATCGGCGATGACGCCGCCTTCCACCAACTCGCCGTCTACCAAAACAACATCCTGTGCGCGACACGGCGCGGCGCCGAAGAAGAGCGCATGCCTGATCGCCTCACTGTGCTCGCCAGCGCTCAGCCCGCAACCTATGGAACGCCTGGCGGAAACCACGGGCTTGGCGTTTCTCGTACGGCAATCGGGGTCCCCGAACCCGGGTTCAACTGCGGTCAGGCGATGGTCAGCGGCTCAGGTAATGTCACCATCAGCATCGCAGGCATTGTGACCAGTCCAGGAGCGGTTCTGGTCGAGCTTTTGGGGGATGGTGAGCCCCAGGCGCGCGACCTCTTCGTCCATGAGCGGATGGTCGACACGCAGCAGCCTTTGATTGTGGGTTACCGAGCGAATACAGCCGGCGATCTCAAGGTACGGGTCACACATCGGGTCTTTGGCGCAGGGGCCGGCGAACCCGTCGAGTTTGACATCGTCGAGCCCTCGAGCTGCCATCAACTGCCCGGCTCTTCAGTCCTGATCCTATTAAGCGCTTTGGCGCTACGTCGGCGCCGTCAGTTGTCTTAGCGCGCGCTGCTCAAGGTAGCGCGCATCGGTGGACTCACCGCGCGCCTCCATCACCTTTGCAAGCTGAGCGAATAAACGAGCGACCTGGCGACTGCTGCCTTTTTGACCTGCGAGCTCATTAAGCCCTTCGCGTAAGACCCACTCGGCGCGACCATAATCACTAGAGGCAGTCAGCGATTCGGCGTGATAGCCGGACAGCTCAAGCCGCTCGTCAACGCTGGCGATACCACCCTCGGCTAATCCTAATAAAGCATCGAGTTCGGCGCTAGCAGCTGCCCGCTGACCACGGGCTAAATGATGTCGACCTGCCAGCAAACGAGAGGCAAACTCGGCGCGCAGATCGCCTGCGGCTCGAGCGAGGTCGCGTGCGCAGATCGCCAAATCGCCCACCTCCTCCGAGCGCAAACCGTCCCCGCCGGCTGCCAGCAAAACCTCACCGCGTAGTGCCAGACAACGAGCCAATCCGGCGACGCGCCCGCTGCGCTGAAGCGAGCGCTCAACTCGCTCAAGGTCATCAAGCGCTGCCTCAAAATCGTCGTGCTCGAAGTGTGCGCGCGCCCTGCCCAACAAGACCACTGAGTCTGCAGGTAAGCTGGTCCCAGACCATGACGGCGTGACCTCAACTTCCGGATGCCTCTCGGCAATCATCAACGCTCGTCCGTGAACCGTTAGCGCCTCTTCAAGAGCGTTCGAATCGAGCGCCGCGTTCGCCGCTCGAAGGTACGCAATCACCGCGGATTCAGGCTGGTCGCCCTGCTCGTAGTGGTGGCCAAGCATAAAATCATCGCCTCGTCCGTGGCGATGCTTAGCCAGCCAGTTCGCAACGGCTTGGTGATGATGGATACGCTGACTTCTGAGTAAGTTCTCATAGGCGACGTCACGCACTAGCGTCTGCTTGAAGATGTATTCCGTGTCGCCATGAATCACCGACTCACCTCGCTTAAAGACGAGCTCTCGGTCCTGAAGTTCAGACAAATAACCGTCCAAGCGTTGGTCATCACAGCCCAACGCGATCAAGCTCCCGCGCCAGAAGGTACGCCCAACCACTGCGGCGCGGTGCAAAACCTCGCGCGCTCCGGTGCTCAGTCGGTCCAAACGAGCTTGCAAGACGCCTTCGACGGTTGAGGGCACCTCGATGGTCTCGGCATCTCGCGACATCACCCAACGGGTTGGACCGTCAATCTTCACCACGCCACGGTCCACCAGGTCGCGGATAATCTCCTCAGCATAAAAAGGATTGCCGTCGCTCCGACGAGCGACCTCGTCAATCAACGCGGCGACGCGTCCTTGAAGGTGCCGTAAGAGGTGGGCTACTAACTGTTTTGAGCCGCTCTCAGCGAGCGGTTGCAGCTCGAGCAAGCGGTGCTTGGGCAACCGGTCAAGCCATTGCGGCTCCTCTTCCAGGAAACTAGGTCGTGCGAGACAGAGCATCAGGACGGGCGCATCAGCGAGCTCTTCACCTAAATACTGAATGAGCTCGCGCGACAGAGCGCTCGACCAGTGCAGGTCTTCAAGCACCAAGAACAGCGGGACCTCATTCGCCATCCCCAACAGTAGATCCCTGAGCGCAGCGAACAGGTTTTTTCGAGTCGCCCGCCAATCGCCCTCCCGAGCGGGTAAAAATCCGGTCATCAGCAGGAGATCATCAGCCACCTCGTCCGCTCGTTTAGGCTCCGCCAACGAGCCGCGACATAGCTGCCGCATACGAGCTCTCGCCATGGTCATACTGGCTCGTCGTGGAATCCGAGCGAGCCCGAGCACCATCCGAGCGAAAGCCTCTAGAGGCGACTGACCATGAGGCGTACAGTTTCCAATCAGGAACTGCTGTGCGTCGCCTTCGGCTGCCAAATGCTTGAGAAACTCATGGACCAGACGTGATTTGCCGAGCCCCTCTGCTCCGATCGCTGTGACCGCACCAAAAGTCTGCTCCGTCCGCGCTAAGCTCCACTGCTGAACCATCGCCGCCAACTCGGGCTCTCGACCGATCATATCGACCTGAACACCGTAAAGGGTGCGGACGCCGATCCTGACCGCCCTTCGCTGACCATCGCCACGGACTCTATAAACAGCGAGCGGCTCGCTCTTACCCTTCACGTGGATCGGGTCGAGCGCTTCGGCGTCGAACATCCCACGGACGTGGCGATAGGTGGTCTCGCTCATAAGGATGCCACCGCTTGGGGCGGCATTTTCAATGCGTTCAGCGGTGTTCACGGCATCACCGATCACGGTGTAAGAGCGGAGTTTCTCGTCACCTACCCACCCGGCAAATACTTTGCCGGTAGAGATTCCGATACGAATCGCTAGATGGTGTCCGTGCTTCGCGAGGACCTGCTGGGAGTAGTCCTCCATAAAGGCTTGCATCGCAATCGCTGCTCGGACCGCACGCTCTGGATCATTTCCGTGGCTGGTAGGGGCACCAAAGAGCGCCATCAAGCAATCGCCGATGTACTTATCGACGGTCCCACCAAAGCGCCTGACGCAGGCAGCGAGGCCCTCAAAACACCCATTAAGGATTTCGCGGATCGCTTCAGGCTCGTGACGCTCGCTCAATCGAGTAAAGCCGCGAACATCCGCAAAAAGCATGCTGACGAGTCGAATATCATCCCCGAAAGAGGCCGACACACGAAGGTCAGACTTTCGGAACTGCGTGCCGCAGTTAGCGCAAAAACTCGCCACTTTGGGGTTGCCGGCAAACTGGCAAGCCTCACAAGCCTTCACTAGCGATTCGGCCAAAGCACCTCCTGGGGTGCGGATTATGCCCAAGTTTTTCTACGAAACACAATTTTCAGAACCAGCAGCAAGGCGCCACCGAGCACAACCCCACCGAGGCGTTCAGGATCTAGATCGTAAAGGTGTCGTCTGTGCCGAACATGTCGATCACCATCTCACCGCGCTCGCTGGGTTCGTCCTGGCGCTTTAGCCCCGGGCGTTCCGGCAATGACGGCACCGGCATTTCAAGTTCGAGTTCTCGTCCGCGCTCTGGCGTCCTTGCCGGAATAAGCGGTAACTTCTTTCGCCTGATCTTCATGGCGTCTCCCCGGCTCTGCCAAGCACCCCACACGTCCTTGAGTGGTGCACGAAGCGTGCCAAATAACAGAAGGTACAACTCGTCCCGAGGGCTCGGACCTTCCTGTCCTTTTCAACGGTCCATTTGTGCAAACGATTCAGGCAGTAGACAAATTTTGGTTGTGCGCTGGCTCACATCAGTCCGCACAGCGGGCAAAACGCCGACCAGCGCCAGCCGCTTTGTTCAGCCAAACAAGGCCGTGTCTGCGGAGTTTTGGTCAGCCGCAGATCACGCCGCCAGCCACGACCCAGTCTTGATCATCGTAGGCGACGGCCACTTGGCCAGGAGCAGGGCGGCGCACCGGTTCTGGAAACAACAACTGCGCACGACCGCCCTCTTGGGGGACAATTTGTGCAGCCACTGGCTCTCCGCGGGACCGAAGCTTGACCCCGACCGCAAGGGTCGCCGGCGGTATATGCCAATGCATCTCCATCAAATCGATACGCTCGGTCGTTGCGACCGCACCATGCCGAACGATCACCTCGTTGGTCTCGGGACGAACTGCCACAACATACCAAGGACCACCCGGCATTCCCAGACCTCGACGCTGGCCGACGGTGTACGCATCAAACCCTTTGTGGGGACCTAGATCTCGGCCGTTCTCATCGACAATTCGACCCAATCCAGGGTCCTCACCTGTCAACCGACGAACCACGACATGCGGAGGATGTGGGGTCACAAAACATGCATCCTGACTCTCGCTCTTGTCTGCCGTCGGCAAGCCCATTGCGTCGGCGCGTGCCCGCACCTCCTCTTTGGTCAGGTCCGCGAGCGGCAGCCAAAACTTAGGCAGGCGCTCGACCGGTACAGGATACAAGAAGTAGCTCTGGTCTTTGATTCGGTTCGCCGCTCGTCCGAGACGCCATCGACCGTCGACTTCCTCGACCTTAGCAAAATGCCCCGTCGCCAAAGCGTCGGCACCGAGCGCGTCTGCTCGAGCGGTAAGCGCCCGAAACTTCACGATGGCGTTGCAGCGAATGCAAGGATTGGGGGTGCGGCCTTCGCGATAGCCTTCGGCCCAAGGCTCGATGACGGTCTGACGAAAGACCTCAGTAAAGTTGAGCACATAAAAGGGTATATTGAGTTGATCTGCGACATGACGAGCATCGAACAAGTCATCTGGTGAACAGCAACTTTTCCCAGACTTCTCGGGCGCATCGTACAAGCGCATGCTCAGCCCGATCACCTCGTGACCGGCTTCAAGCAGCATCGCCGCCGTCACCGAGCTATCGACCCCTCCACTCAGGCCTACTGCGACGAGCGCCATCGACTACCTCGGACAACTCTGGCCTTCAGGCTCAGTCAAAAGCATCTTTTGGCATTGCCCCAGCCAGCTGCCGACCAAAGGCACGTCGATGGTTACATTTAAATCACCCGTTAGACTGTCGCTCGGGTCCGTCGTCTGGCGTGAGATGGACAGCTGAAGGCTCCCCTTGAAACGCCCCGCAGCGCCGGGCGTCGGAGCCGTGATTTCGTCAACTGTTAGCGCCCAGCCACGATCGAACCCGATGCTACGAGGCGACACGGCCGCCTCGGTCGCAGGCTCTCCTGGGTCGCGGCGCGTTCCGATGCTCATCTCGATCACCGCCTCGCCATCGCTGGTTTCGTACCGCTCGCCGCTACGTAGTTCATCGCCCATAGCGCTTAAGGGCAGCGTAAAGCTCAAATGGTCGGCTAAGGCGGCCGCAGCAGCGATCCGATGCCGCTCCTCAAGCTCCAAACCGTCCAGCGAATCCGTCGAGGCAAAAACAGCGCCCGACATCTCCAAACGAAAGGTGTAGGGTCTAAACTCATTGCCGTTACCTGCGGGCACCCGCGCCTCTTCCCACGCCCAGCCGCTGCCGCCGAGCACCATCTGGACATCGCCGAGCGTACCGGACACCTGACTTGGAACCGCATCGTCGCCGCCGCAGGCGACCAGAAAAAGGCTTACGAGCAGGACCCTCATTCGCCGCTACCCTCACAGGGCCACTCACGGAAGCGCTCGTAATCCACCCCGTAGTTGGTGGTTTCGTTGCATTGGGAGAGCCGCTCGGAGACCACCGGTATGGTAAAGTCAAAGGCCATCTGCCCTACGCGGACGTCCTCGGCATCTCGCGCCGGATCACGTTCAACATTAACGCTCAGGGTTCCAGCGACTTCGGCGCCGTGCTCGCGCCCGAGCCCTGTGAAGGTGATCTCAAAGGTCAGCTTGCTGCCCGCTTGGGTGGTTGAGCCCGGCACGGGCGCATCAGTAGCGATCGTGCGCCCCACGAAAAGGTTGAGCTCAGCTTCAAGGTCACGATTGGTGTACTTTGTGCCAGTCACCAGCTCATCAAGTTGACCGTCCCCATCCAAATCGCTGAATGAGCGCAGGCTAAACTCGAGACGAGCCGATCGCGACCACTCCGCCGCCGTTTCAGCCCTGCGGTCTAGACTCTCGTACCGATAGTCTAAGGTTGGATCGAGCTCAGTTCCGGTAAACCTGAGTTCGAGCAGCGCGGGCGTGTGGTTCTCCATCTGCCCGGTTTCACGCTGAAGCGTCGCCGAACGCCACCATGCGTAACTGGTCCCAGAAAACTGGTCCGCAGCGTCGGCAAAATCGCCATCACCGCTAATCGAAAGTGAAGAACCGCCGCACGCAGCTAGTGCGCTGAGGCAGATGATGAGGGCGAAGCGCATGAGGCCTCCACATCGAGTTTGATACACGTTCGTGCTCTCGGGTCTATCCGAAGCACGGCTGCTCTGCACGCGACGTAGCGCTAAGAGCAACCCCGTTTCCGCCGACGGCGCAACAAGGGAAGTAATAAAATGGCTGCGGACTCAAGCCCAATTGCACCACAACCACAGCCTCCACCCCGAGGAGGCGGCGGAGGGACAACGACGCCCGCGTCGGCGACCTCTTCGGCAGGCCGGCGGTCACGAAAGTTACTAAAGTCCGATGGCGAACGCGGCATGATCCCGCGCTGACCGGCTCCCCCACCTTCGACGATCTCGTCGCCGATCCCTGTCAGATCAAACTGGAAAAGGTCCCACTGGTCTTCGCCGCTGAAGCTCTCCGGCGGCAGACTCATGGCGCTGCGGTTGACGCAGACCTGAGCGCCTTCTTCGTCCATGCAGGCGAAGCGTTCAACGTGAACTCCGATGCGAACATTCTCTTCATCGCCGACGCTAAAAGTTCCATTTTGTCCAGAACGCGGCAGCTGCTGATTGGAATCCGCCAGGTGTAGGTCGGCGACCGTGATGAGCACGCCTTCGTACACTTCACCGTCGATCAAAAGCTGCCTTGCGGTGACCAGCGTCGGAGCAAAAACACGCTCGGCAGGCTCGCCCTCTCCTCCAGCTCCCAACTTCTCAATCAAGATCGGGTCATCGAGCCGGGCATCAACGAGGGTCATTCGCCCACGTCGAGTCTCGATCTTACCCAGCACCCGAACTCGTACACCGCTACGCAACTCATCCAAGTCGACGATCGCCTGACACACACTGCGAGGGCCACAGCGCTCGCCTCCAATGCACTCTGTATTGCTTTGGCAGGACTCGGCCCCTTCGGCAGCGGGTGCCCAGATGTGATCGATCGTGCTGCTTCGCACGATCAAACCGCCACTATCGTCTTGTACAGCAAACCCCACACCGCCCGTACGGCTTTCTCGGAACGTCGTGTATTCGGTGGTCAACCAACCTTCAATCCAGACCCGCTTACCCTCGAAGCTGCCGTTGGCTTCGCCGTCACCGGGACGGAGGGTCGCAATCGCAGTCCGCTCCTGCGGCCACTGCTCATCCTCTCGAGGTCTAAAGTTGCTAAAGTCTGACCAGGTTCGAGCGCGCAGTTGCCGTCCGTTGTCCCCAGGCGCTCCTCCTCCACGAAAAGATTGATCTGCGATCGCGATCAGATCGGCTTGGCTTCGTTCAGGCCATACCTGACCCGCTACATCCGTCGTCTTTTCGATATAGATCGGCACCGGTGTTTCGCCGGGAAGTACCGTCGAGTCATGCAGCTGGAAGGAACCACCGGTCCCGGCTCGGGGCAACCGCTGCGAGAGATCATCGGAGAAAACGCCGGCAATACTGACCAAGCGACCTTCCATCGACTCGCTCGTCTCCAAAAACCCTCGAAGCGACATCTCGACCGGCGCTGGAATCTCAGCCTCTGCTTCCAGAACCTCAATCACCGGCGCTAGACGCGGTAAACTTCCCTCGGAGCAACGCTCCGGCGGGCTATCTGAGCTGCAGGCAGGGTCGATAAAGTCAGTCATCATCAACCGGCCCTGGAAGCTACGAATCAGCCCGCCCACACGAACCCGCTGCCCGGCAGTGATCGTTTCGATCCCAGC
>JBDQPD010000087.1:0-14784 GCA_040260805.1 Myxococcota bacterium
ACCGACGACGTCATCAGCAGCTCTTTGAGTCCCAGTAAGCGGCAATCCAGCACGAGATAGTAGGTCCCGTAACATATGTAACTCTTTCTGGGAAAGAGAACTTACCGTAGCTGGCTTCTTCTTCTTTGCCACGTCTCTTGCGCTGAGGAGGACGTCTTCTTCATAGTCAACGTCACTGAGCTCCTCATAGTCATCTCCATCGTCACCTTCTGAGGAGGCGCCTTCACCATCATCATCACCTGAGGAGGCGCCAACTTTGCCACCGACTTCATCCACATCAGCGATGCCCATGCCAATTCCATCGTCCTCTACAACGAGCTCACCGATTCCAGCGCCGCGCAAGGTCACCGAAATCTTGGTCGCGCCGGCATCGAGACTGTTCTCGACCAGCTCCTTGAGCACACTCGCAGGTCGCTCGACCACCTCGCCCGCAGCAATTCGGTTGGCGAGCGCATCGCTCATTCGCTGAATCGTTCCCATCAGGTGATCAACTCCAACACAGCGAGACTCTCGGAGTGGTGCGTCCCTGGAAAAGCATCCCAAAGACCTAAACGGGTCAAGCGATACCGTTCTCCAAGCCCCATCAGCTTGAGGTCGCGGGCAAAAGTGGCGGGGTCACAACCTAATGCGACGACACGCTTAGGTCGTACAGCCCCAATCACCTTAGCCCCCTCGCTGTCTCCAGTGCGCGGCGCATCAAAGACCACCGCATCGACAGGGCCTCGCTTGCTGCACCGCAGCAAGGCTTGAGCGCCTTTCATCTCAGCGACATGCACAACGCCTCGCCCTCGAAAGGCCTCGGCGTTGAGTTTGAGATCATCGCAAGCATGCGGGTCGGTCTCAGAGATCGTGACGTCGGCGCCTTTACCGGCCAACACTAAGCCGAAATTTCCTGCGCCTCCATGCATATCAACAATTCGCTGACGGCGCTGGGCTTTCGCCTCGGCCACCACCACCCGAACCAAGGCCTCATTGACCGCCGGTATCGCCTGGTGAAAACCCCCACCTCGCAGTCGATACCGTTTACTAAACCCAGTTGCGATGAGCCCAGAAAGCCGCACCTGACCTGCTTCGACGACGCCTTGATCGGTCACGACCCAGACCCCATCCAGAGCCGTTTCACGCAGAACCGCCTGGCACAGATGCTTGATCGCCGGTGGCGTCAACACATCCGACACCGTCAAGCGCGCGGCGCAATGCCGTCCATCAGCGCTCAGACTCGCCTGAACAGCGATAACCCCAGGGGGTAAGCGGTGCAGATTGGATGAGACGTTGAGCATCACGGACTCGAGCGCTGGAGCCAGCGCTTGGCACTGAATCAACGGCACCAGCTCATGGCTTGCATGGGCGGTGTAGGCTAACCCATGCTCACCGACTTTTAATCCCACGCGATGACGACCCGTCACAGCCCCATTAATCTCAAGGGCTTCAACATCAATCGAAGGCGAGTAGTTCGCCAGGCGCTCCAAACAGTCGACTAAGACCTGCCGCTTTGCGCTCAACGCCTCAACGGGTGCTAACTCATGCCAATCACAACCACCGCACGAAGGCCGACTTCCACATCGGGCGTCGATGCGATGAGGACCGTCCTCGAGACGCTCAGCCGCCACCAGCTTGAGCGCTTTACGGCCCAAAGGCTGAGTTTGCCCCTGCCACAGGTCGCCAGGCAGACCGCCATAGACAAAGACGACCTGACCGTCTCCCTCTAAGCGACCAATACCCTCGCCTCCTGCGGCAAGGCTCTGCACCCGAACTTGAGTACTCACGGAGTTCGCTGACGCCGCGGTTTGACCCGACGGCGCATCTTCCGCTTACGCTTGCCTCGATACCGTCTCTTAGCGGGGTTCTTTGCCGCCGGCTCCTGCGCTTTCGGCTCCACCGGAGCTGCGATGATAGGAGGAGGAGGCGCTATAACCTCAATCCGGCCCGGTCCGCGCAGCACCTTGGGCTCGGCTTCGCCAAGCTCCATCAAGCGCTCATCGACAAGGTCGACGAGATGAAAGATCGGATAGGGTCGGTCATCACAGCTGCTGCGGACCTTTTCGGTCCCTTCTGCGTCGAGTTCGAAATAGCCACGAAAGACAAACTTGCGGCGCTCGATCTGCTTGCGCTCCGTGCCCGGAGCGATCTTGCCCACCACCCAAGCGTGTCGATCGCCGACAAGATACCGAGGACAAAACCCGAGCGGAACCGGACGGTACCAAGCATCATACTCGGCACTTTCCGGAGGCGGCTCTGAGCAACTACTCAGGCTCAAAAAGACCAAAGCGCCTGCGATAAACCGCAGGCGCCGTGGAATGTCTTGTCGCGACAACATCATTTACTGACCGGAGAGAATGCGTCCCTTGATGTGGGCTTGAACCTCTGCTTGGCCGGTCGGAACGAGACCACCTTCTTGGGTGCTATCAAACGTGACCTCAGTAAAGATCGCGATGTTGAACTTCTTAGCCAACACAGCATCGCTCAGCAGCTGCTTACCGTTCTCGCTGTACTCAAGAGCAAAGTTGCCCATGCTCTTAGCTTCGACACCGGTCATCGAACCGATCTGCTGAACACCTGCAGGCAGGCTGTTCATGTCAAACGCTTCGGCGGCGGGCATCTCAATGCCCTCATCGACGGTAAAGAAGTGAAAGCTCGGGATGCTGTAGTTGATCGAGTTCGCCAGGAAGCGGACCTCAAGGTTATCCACCGCAACGGCTTCGAGCTTGTCAGCAGCCGCAGCCACTTGCTCGTTCGCCGAGAGATCCACAGGGAAGGTCTGGAGCAACGGCACGTCGATCTTCACCTCGGCGAGGTCCTCGGGCCAATTCTCTTCGTTTTGAAATTCGGCCAAGTACTCCTCGATCAGGGCCTGAGCAGCGGCAGCGTCCTCGCCGGCGGGCACGTTGAACGTGTTGTCGCCTAAGAGCTGGTCGACATCGACCTGCTGAGTGTCCGTGGTGTACTCAAAGGGTACGGGAAGGCCACAAGCCGCTGACAGCACTGCCAACGCTACGATAGCCAAAAGATTGCGAAGAGATTTCATACCCTATTTCTCCATGAAGGGGTGTGTACTAGGTTATTCCATACCGGGATCACTTTAGCAAAGCCACCTGAAATGATGCTGCGTTTCTGCTAAAGAGTCTCCGGAGGCAAAATGGACCTACAGCGAGTTGCTGGAATCAGCCTGGCGTTAATCTTCTCCGTCGGTTGCGGCGGAGGGGGTTGTGGAGGCTGCACCGCCGCCGAAGATTACACATATCCCAGTCGTCCAGCGGTCGACACGGTCCCGGTGGCGGATGCGATGAAGCTCCGCCTGACCCGAGACGGTCTCGATTTTTTCCGCCAAGCGATTCCGCCGCTTCTCGATCAGGCGCTAGCGAACCAAGAAGGCGAAGAGGGCGAAATTCGAGTTCCGGTGCCCGGTACCGTCTTTGAATGGGGTCAGTCTCCGATCGAAGGTGACATTTTTGTTGCCGATGGCCGCGACGGTAGCCCGGTCAGCACCATGAGTATCTTTACTCAGGCTTTCCGAGACCGATTGTCGATGAAGTTTCTCGATGAACGTGATGGCATCCAGCTGACCATCCGGGATCTGCAGATCGGTCTGGATGTGATCCTTGGAGCCGACGTTGCGCTCTCGGTCTTAGGTCGTCGCCTCACTGGGATTGATGCAGCCTGTGTCATGGGCAACGGCAACGATGGTCCTCCCGAGCACGCCATGCGGGTCACCGTCGACATCAAACTCTTTCCTGCCGTCGATAACGAGCACCAACTCGACGTCGATGTCGATGTTCGAGATGTGAGCATTGATGGGGTCGATTTAAGCATCAACGCCGGAACCGACTGGCGATGCGACGATGGCGACTTGTGCGTGCTCGGCTTCTGCCTCGACCAGAGCGACCGTGAATGCAGCGTCATTCTTTGTCCGGCTCTGGACGGTGTCTTTAATGTGGTCGAGCGGTTGGTTCAGTTGATCGAGCCGGCGCTCACGCCCGTGCTGACCCAGCTCGGCGAGTTCATCGTCAATAACCTCGTACCCCCGACGCCCCTGGTTACCGATCTCCAAGCACAAACGGGTGAGTTGATCGCTGATCTTCCAAGCTTGAGCAAAGCCAAGCCGCTCGGGATCCACGCTGCTGCGATGGGCGGAGCCTTTCAGGTCAACTGCGATGATCGAGATCCCGGTGACTGTGAAGACAGCGACAACGTCGGCATGGACATCGCCATGGAGCTTGGTTTCGAAGCAGTCGTCGAAGGAGAGGAAGACTTTCCATCGGGCTGTATTGCGCTCCCTGACGAGCTGCCTCGCTTCTCAGCGCCAACTCCGGTCACTCTGCCCCCGCGCTGGATCGATGAAGATGGTGAAGCTCGGCGGTATGCGCTCGGCTTTGGTCTCTCAGAGAGTGGCTTAAACCAACTGGGTTGGGGTCTCTACACCAGCGGCGTCTTGTGCATCGACATCAACACCGCCGATATCGGCCAGCTGACCGGAACGCCTGGTCTCCTAACCAGCGGGATGTTCGGATTGCTCGCCGGCGAGATTATGTCCCTTGCAGGGCCTTCAGCGCCCGTCATGGTAAGGCTGCGACCCACTACCGAGCCGCGGTTTAATATGATCGCCAACGCTGGGCCTAACGATCCGCAGATGCAGATGCAGATTGATGCGATGAAGATGGAGGTCTTTATCGCCATCGATCAACGCTTCGTGCGCGCCTTCGCCGTCTTGATGAACATCGACATGGCCCTGCAACTTGGTCCCGAGGCAAACGATCAAGGGGATCCCGTGCTGGTCGTTCAGGTGGCGGATGGTCCGAACATCGGCGATTTTGAAGTGGTGTACGATGAGCCCGTGGTGGGGTCCGACCTCGGCGGCACCTTACCCGCTCTGATCGATTTGGTGCTGGGTACCTTCCTGCAAGACTCTCTTCGCTTTGAGGTCGATCTCGCCGACACCTTGAGTCAGGCGCTATCGACTCCGGTCTCGGCTTCTATCGATCACGTCGAAGTCCGAGGCACCGAGGGCGACGAGTTGACCGTCTTTATGAATCTTGCGGTCGGCGAGCAGCTGCCCAGCTCGATGAACTTTATCACCCGCGTGGTCTCGGTCGATCATCAAAGCTTAGTGCGAGAGCAAGCGTCGGGTTTGACCGCAACAGGCTCGGTTCGTCTGATGATGGAAGGGTCCCAAGGCTTGGAGTATTCCTACCGAGTAGACGGCGGCCCGTGGCGACGTTGGACGACCGCTTCTAGCGAGGGATGGCTCACCGTGACTCAACCCAAACTGGGTCTGGTTGGCGATCACCGAATCGAGCTGCGAGTGCGCGCCCAAGGCGACTGGCGCGCCGTCCCGAAAGCCGTGGCTCCGGTCATGGTTCGGACTCAGGCCGCTCCTCCAGCGCTGGCGCTCGAAGAGACCAGATCGGGCTGGACCATCCGGATCTTACATTCTGACTTGGAAACTCCAGCGGTGTATGTGCGCTGGCAAGAAGATGGCGATCTTGAGGCTTTTGACAGCCTCTTTATCGAGCGCAATCAGTTGTCTGCAGGGGACCGGGTTGAGGTCGTCGCGGTGGACCGCTTTGGTCGGCGCTCAGCGCCGGCGCGGATCTCAATCGCAAACCCCGGAGCGACCCTTGCGCCAGCGACTCCTGACGCAGCGAGTGGCTGCAGCCACCAAGCGATCAGTGGGCTGATGCTCTTCGCGTTGCTCGGGCTACGTCGTCGACTAAGCGCCAGGGTGGCGAGCTAGGAACGAGGCGACTGCGTCTTGGACGCCAGAGTCGTCGCCTGCCTGCGCAGCCGCTTGCTCTAACAGCGTCAGCGCTTCGTTGATTTGACCCGAGAGCTCGGCTTCTTGCGCCAGGGCTAGAAGTTCCTCAGTCGTGGTCTGTTGGACGTCCGCTGCAGGGGGATCAGCCTCTTGCGCTTCTTCCCAGTCAAAGTCGAGCGGTGGGTCATCGCCCTCGACCGGCGGCAAAACACCAGCTTCCCGAGCGCTTTGAGCCGGCACAGTCGGCAGATGATCTTCTAAGGCAGCGTCCGAATCCCTGACGCTCTCGGCGGGCAACGCCGTCCCCACGTGGTCATCAAGTGCAACGGGCGCTGCGCTCAGCATTTGCACGGGGCCGTCGGCTGTGGGCACCAACTCTGCTTGTTCTCCTTGAAACGCGGGCAAGGCGAGACGCTCAACGCCGGCGATCGCCAAATCGGAGACACCGCCGCCCAGAGAGGCGAGACGCTCAAGCGCAGCGCTGACCGCCTCGTCATGAACGGCGATCATGCCTTGTTCGGCGCGGGCGCAGAGCTCGAGATCAATCGCAGAATCCGAATGGTTTTGACCAATCCAGGCTAAGCGGTCGCGCAGGCTGTCCCAATCGCGTTGGTGGCGTAGGTAATGCAAAACGGCGCGCTGCAGGACTAGGCTTTCAGGCCTTTGCTCTTCGAGCGCGACGAGATGCGGAAAGGCGATCTCACTCAAGCCACCAGTCACAGCCTGCATGATCACGCGGGCTGCAACCTCTTCATCGAGTTCGGGTAGCACATCAAACAAAGGGGTCAGCACGGCGGCAGCAGCCGTGGCGTCGCCCTCTGTCTCGTAAATCTCTGACAACAAGATAAAGGGCTCGGGGAAGGTCGCGGCGTGCTCGACCACCTCAAGCGCCTCACCGAGCAGCTCAATAGCGCCTGCAGAGTCTGCTTTGACTCGCCACAGAAGGCCCGCAGCTCGGTGCAACGCGGCGGCAGCTGCGTCACCATCCAAATGCGCAGCAAGAGTCTGGAACTCACCCACAGCGCCCGCTAAATCGCCTTCACGCTCAGCCATCTGCGCCAGAGCCAAACGAGCATCGACGTCCTCGGGGTCATGCAAAACGACCATCCGAAGAAGATCCATATCGCCGCTGACCTCGGCGGCTCGTCGCAACGCGCTCAGGCGCTCTGACTTGTCGGCTGTGATCTTAGCGAGGCGACGTAAGAGCGAGACCTCCTCACGCTGATGACCTTGCTCTCGCGCAAGCTCGATTCGCATCCTGAGCATGCGAGCATCCTCAGGAACGGCGGCTTCAATTCGGTCTAAAATCTGTCCCGCCCGACCCACATCGATGCGACGAAGATTAGAAGCAGCGCGCAGAAGATGAAGCACTCGCTGCGTAATTTGCTCCGACGTCTCCGCTAACTCCAAAGCGATCTGAGCAGCCTTCTCGAAATCACCTTGTCGCTCCAAAGCCAAGCCGAGTTCGCTGCGGATCGAATCGTTGGCGGCGTCCAGACTTGAAGCCTCGGTCAGCAAGGTTACCGCTTCTTCAGCGTCGGCAGCCACTTGGGCGGCGCGCTGAAGCCATTTGGAGCGCGCCAAGGGGTTGCCTTCGACCAATCGGCCCAAAGTCTGACGCGCCCAAGAGGTGGTTTCCACATCGCCAACACGAGATGCCAAGTCTTCAATCAGACCGAGCGCCTCTTGATCCTCTTCATGCTGATCAAGCCAAGTGCGCAAACGATCGACCGCGTCGCTGAGTCGATGCAGATCCAAACCGACGATCCGCGCATAACGACAGACGCCCGACGAATCATCAGCATCTTCAAGCTCTGCGGCTGCTTCATCGAAGCGCTCAAGTCGAGCGAGTGTATCGACGCGCAAGCTTCGGTCTTCGATGGTGTTGTCTTCGATCAAACGCCAAGCGCTCGCAGGCTGACCCGCCTGCAGTCGACATTTGACCTCGAGACCAAGCACGGTCTGACCGGTATCACCGCGCAATCGAATCAACGCGTATTGATCCGCTGCCTGCGCCGGCTGGTCGCCGAGCTCATGGAGGCTGGCAAGCAGCCAAGCTGCAGCTCCGTCGATTCCAACCCCAGCTTGGGCGTTGGCGACACCCTCAGCCAGTCGCAGAGCCTGGTTTAGACCACCAGGCATCTCAGCCATCAACGCAGCAGCCGCTAAGCGGTCTTCGAGCTCAAGCGCGTGGTTTGCGAGCAGCTCCGCCAGCGCGGTCTGCTCACCTTGAGCTGCCAGCAAGGGATACAGCGCTTCGAACGCGCGCTGCCGCAACGCTTCGTTGCCCGTTTCCATCGCCGCCGTCAGATGGGGAATCCCCTCTTCGCTCCGACCCGCCTGAGCCAAGCTTCCCGCTAACCGATAAAGAACGGCGGCACGAGGCTCGCCAACCGGCAGCTCAGTCGCCCACGTTTCAAGCGCCCGAATCACCACATCATGGCGCCCGGCCTGATCCGCAAGCTCGGTGCGCATCGCTGCGATTCGAAGCGCATCGCCGCCACGACTTAGCGCCTGGTCAAGATCTTCCAAAGCGCCCTCAAGATCATCCGCACCGGCGCGTGCTTGAGCTCGCCTCGAGAGCGCTTCGATGGCTGCGTAATCATCGTCAGCCTCATCCACCACAGCGTTCAGAAGGTCAGCGACCATCTCTTGGCGACCACCGGAGAGCGCCACTTCAATCATGCGCTCAGTCGTTGCAGCCGCCTCGACCCCATTGCGTGGTTCGATCTCTTGGAGCAGGGCTAACGATTGATCGACATCGCTCAACCGTTGGGCTGCGATATCAGCCATCACACGCAAGCGCTCATTGCGACGATCGGTGTCGAGCTCTCGGTCCAAGATGGTTCGGCCGACCTTCATCCTTCGCAACCAGTCACCCGACTGCGCCGTCAACTGCTCAAGCTGCAGCGCAGGCTCGACGTCATCGGGGCGACGCTCAATCAGCAGCTCAAGCAGCTGGATCGCTTCGTCGTGACGACCGGGACGAGCCATGTGCAAATCGACAGCTTCTCGCAACCAAGCATCTGCGCGCCGATCATCGAGCTGCTCCGCGGCTTGAACTCGAGCCGATGCGCTGAGCTCATCATCTCCGACGGCGTCCACTGCGGCGAGCCATGTACCCGCTAAATCGAGTTCGCTCGGGAAGCGCTTACTCGCCAAGCCGAGGAGCTGTCGACCGCGCTCTGCGGAACCCGCAGCGGTCAGCCTCTCGGCTAATCGGCGGACGACCGGCGCCAAGCCCTCAGGCATGGTGTCACCCGACTGAGCGATCCAGTGCTCTACCAAACCTACCGACTCGAGAGGCTCAATCTCCTCGACCGAGCGCGTCGCCAAACGCCTTAGAATAAGCCCATTTTGAGGCGCCAGATCGTGAGCCCGCCGCCAGTACGGTATCGACGCAGCGCCTTCGAGTCGCTCTGCGAGTTCGATCAAAGCGCGCTCTTCGTTGTCCACCGAAAGAAACGAGCTCACCGCATCCACTGCCTGCTGAAGAGGCTGGCTGTCTGCCAGGTTCCGCGCCGCATCAATCCAAGCCATCGGCTCTTTGGATGCGCGCTCTGCTTCATGCTGATACGCCGTCTGATAAGCCTGACAGCTCTCAGCGTAGCGCCCCGAGCTCGACAGATGTTGTCCAAGTCGCCACCAAAGACCAGCGTCGGAGGTCAGGTCGGCGAACTGCGACAATGCTCGCTCGAGCTCGGCTCCATCGCCGGCGCGCTCCACCAGCTCAAGGTATGTATCCAGACGCGAACGGTCAGCTGAGCTAAAGGACTCCGCACCCTCCGGATACAGACCTACGATCAACGTTCGAGCGACCGCCAGATCATGAGCGCCAAGCGCCAAGTCGAGGCGAGCTCGGTCTAAGGCTTGGTCTGGCTCTTGCTCGCGCAGCGCATCGATCAATCGACTGCTCGCTACCGGCAACTCGCGAGCCTCGACCCCCGCGAGGAGCGCGCGCAACGCCGCGCTCGAGAGCCCCTCTCGCTCGACCACCGCCAGCGCTAAACGCTCGGCGTCAACATCGCTGACTTCGGATGAAGCGATCAGCTTAGCCACCCGATCGGCGTCGGTCTCTCGATCCAAACCCAGATCAAAGATCGCAAGCGACCAAGGATCGACCAGTCCGACCGCACCGGTCATCGCTGCGCGCTCACCCAATAACAGCTGCTCGGCGTCGCCGCGGTCCGGATCCCCAAGCAGCTCAAGGCACCGGCTCGGCGAGCCAAAATGCTCGAGATGAATTTGAGCGGCTCGCAGCCGCCCCGCCTCGACGCGCTCAAAGAGCTCGGCAGCCGCCGTATACGATAAAACATCCAGCTGCGCCTGAGCCAGCGCAAGGCAGCGTTCATCGCTCTCATCAAGTCGATAGAGCTCGCCAAGAGCCTCGACCTTCAAGGCTCCCTCGCCGCGCTGCTCAGCCAGGCGAAGCTGCAGCAAACGCAATCCGATTTCATCGGGGTGATGGTTGAGGCTCTCACGCAGCAGCGAGCCGCCCTCATCAAAGCGTTGCTCAGCAAAGCGGGCTTCAACCACAGCACGGAAGAGTTGCGGATGCTCCTGCGGCTGCTGCGCTAACAAACGCTCGGCCATGGCGCCACGATCACTCAAGGCCAACACCGCAATACTGAGCAAATCGTCTGCGACCGCTTCAGGCTCACTGGCAAACCAGCGCTGAACGACCTCGGGCAAGGCTTCCTCACGAGCGGACTGCCTCAGGGCGCGCACCATCACCGGATACACCTGGGGCGCAATCTCATCATCGATCAGCGCCCGCGCCGCTGCGCCTGCCGCCTCACCGGGCCGCCCGAGCTCGAGAAGTAACTGCGCCGCCTCAAGCTCCCACCGAGCCGCCTCGCCGGGCAGCTCTAAACGCGCCTCGACGCACTGCAATGCGCGCTCGACCTGACCAGCTTTACGCCACCAAAGGGCGGCTTGCCGCAGGTCGTCGGCTCGTCCACTTGCGTCCAGCAAGCTCGCCTCTTGGAGGCAAGCGACAGCTGCTGCGAGGTCGGGGCCGCCGCGTTCAAACCGCAGGCGAGCCACCGTTCGCCAGTGAGTGGCTCGGCGCACATCCGTCACCTTAGCGTGCCGTGCAGCCCGCTCCAGACAGGTGATCGCGTAATCAATATCTTTGTCCTCAAGAGCGATCCATGCGGCGCCCTCAAGCGCCGCTGCGTCCTCTGATACCGTCAACGCCAACGCAAAGTAGTGGCGAGCCCGAGGGCGATTGCCCTCACCCAGATGCAGTTCGCCCAAGCGGACAATCTCAGCGACCGATGCGTCCACCGACTTGCGGCCCACGAGGCGCCTTAGAATCGAAATCGCCAGCCGAGAATGCCCGTTGGCTTCGGAGGCGTTCGCTAGCCTCGCCAGAACCTCATCATCGGCTCGTCCGAGTTCGAGCAAACGCTCGACCGTCGTGCCGACCAGCTCGGGTCTCAAACCTGCATCGAGCATTCCGAGTAAGGCGCTGTGCTCAAGAGCGTCGAAGCTCTGAGCTTGACACGCCTCGGCAGCGTCCATCCACGAGGCGACGGTTGGTTTCCTGCGGGCTAGCGCCAAAGAGCGGGTCAAACGATCCACCCGGGGCAAAAGGTCTTCGAGTAGATCGAGCGCATCGTCACGCTCAGCCAGCAGATCAACCGCTAGCGTGACCGCATCGGAGGATAAGTCGCCCTCCATGAGCCGCGCTCGAGCTTTGCGAGCGGCGCCTTCGAGGTCACCGCTTGCCACCATCCCCATGAGCTCTTCAAAATCAGCGGCGAAGCTGCGCATCGGCAGCGGCGCGCCTGGCGTCTCGGAGCGATCAAAAATGTAGACCGGGTGCTCGCCCTCGTGCGTCCAGCCTGCGCGTCCACCTTCGACCCGGGTTCGGCGGCGGCCGGCTTGAACTAAGCCTCGCTTGGCAAAAAGTTCGACGGGATCGGCAATCTGGACGCCACCGATTCGCTCTTCGAACCAACGCAGCAGCATCATGAAGGCGCCGCCCTCGCCCGACGAGGCGCTCCAAGCGCGCAAAGGCACCAAGCGAATGCCCCGATCCGAGAGACGATCCAGCGCTAACTCGCCGCACACCGAAGGCGTGGTGAGGTGAAGCGTTCCATCCTGCCAGCGCAGAGACTCGCCCTCAAGCAAGTGTTCTGACGGGTCGACCCGGAGTTCGAGACGCTCAAGCGCCGTCCGGTGATTCGCAAAGGGCTCGATGCCGCCATCGAGCTCGACAGGGCCAGCAACGTCGATCAATCTCAGGACCGCTTGCTCGACTCGGGCTACGCCTAATTCGAGATCGCGTGCCTGTAGACTCGCCTCACCTCGAAAAAAGCTTACTCTCCAGTCGGTCACTCAGCACTCCCTGTCGTTGCGCCATGTCTACAGATCCGGCTACCGCATGCGTGGAAACGATCAAACCCTACGCACGCGCGATCCGCTCGGAAAGGTCAAAACCATGAGCCGTGCCACGCTGCTCTTCGTCGCCTTCCTCTTCCTCGGCTTCTTAGCGATGCAATGGGCGGCTTTTCACAACAGCGCTCGAAAACCTGAAGTTTGGGGCATTTCCAAGCGTCGGCTGCATCGATTGGCCCGAGAGGCCACTCCCGAGGAGCGCCAGCGATTCCTGGAGGCCGCGGATGGCGGGCCACCCCCCAAGACTCCTCCGATCATGATCGCCTCATTAGTCATGACTCTCATCGCCATCGGGGTGCTCTTATGGATGTGAGATGGATCGGTTGTTTGGCCCTGCTGATCATGGGCTGTCCGGAGCCCGAGCCCCCTTGCGAACCCCAGCCGGTAATTCGCGGCCCATGGACGGTGGGATTGTACGCCCGAGTGGCAGAGATTCGCTGGGAAACCGCCGAGCCAGGATGTGGTGGCTTGAGGTTCGCTCCTGAAGGCACGGTCAACTGGCTCGGCGCCGTCGCGTCGCAAACGGCCCCGATGGAGCGCACCCTAGCCTTTGGCTCGATCGAGATTGAACATCCGGACGTCGCGGGCACCAGCACTCTGCATCGAGTCGGGCTGCAAAACCTGGCACCCAATACCTGCTATACTTACCAAATATCCCAGCCCACCGAGGTGCACATAGGGCGCCTATGTACAGCAGCTGAGAGCAGCGATGCGACCTCGGTGTTCGCCGTGCTGGGCGACACCAGCCCGTCACTCGGTCAGACCGAGGTTCTCTACGATGCTATCGTCGCGACTCAGCCCCAAGCCATCCTGCATCTTGGTGATGTGCAGCATTACACCCAACAGTCCGAGTCTTGGGCCGATTGGCACCTGCGAAGTCAGCCCCTTCTGGCGACCGCGCCCATACTTCCAGTAGTCGGTGATCACGATTTCGAAGCCGTCGATATCGCCGCCGGCAATCAGGTGCCAGACCCTGCCGAATACCAGCAATATTTCTTCACGCTTTGGGGCGCCCACGGGCACCCTCAACTTGGCAAAAACTTTGCCGTACGAAACGGACCGATCCTCTATATTTTTGGGGACAGCGAGAGCGACGACGGGAACCAAATCTGGGATGAGCAAGGGAGCAACTGGCTGCGTCAGACCCTCGACGAAGCCGAGGCCTTACCTGGGCATCTATTTTCGGTCCTGATGGTTCATCGTCCGGTGTACACGCGGTCCATCCGAACCGAATCCTTGGTGCGACGAAATGCGCTGCGACAGGTGCTTGCCGGTCATCGAGTCCCGCTCGTGCTGTCCGGGCACGCTCACTGCTATGAGCGTTTCCTTGTTGAGGGCCGAACCTTTGTTGTGAGTGGTGGTGGAGGCGCAGAGCTTGAGCCCTGTGATGTCGCTCATCAGGACCCAAGCGTGGCTGGAGAGCTGGCGAGTTTGCAACAAGTTCAGCGCAGTGAGCACCACTGGATTAAGCTCAGTCAGACGACCGCTGGTCTTCGCGGTCAAGCCATCGCAAAAGATGGGACGCTGATTGACCAATGGGACATACGACCATGAGACTACTAAGCCTTCTTCTTCTGAGCGCTCCGATGCTCGCTTGCGAGACCATGCAGCTCTATGAGGGCGACCGAGATGGCTTTGCGCGCTTGGTCGAGGTCATGGAGCCGGTCGATATTCGGCCCAACGACCGCCGCGCTGCGGTTTTGCCCCCAGTCATGGGTCAACCGCTTGCGCCTCCGGCTAACAGCCCAAGAATGCCGAGCGCTCTACCTGAGCCGAAGATCCCAGCGCCAGGAAATCTACCCGCGCCACCCAAAACGCTGCCGATGCCTGACGATACCCCTGAAACCGGCTCACTCGCCAACCCTCCCGTGGCGATGCCTCTACCTCCGACGACCCAACCCGGGGCTCCAGCTAATCCCCCCGAAGTGAAGCCCAAGTCTCCAGCGAATGGATCCCCTGCGACGCTACCTAGGCGTTCAGACCCAATGCCTGCAGCTGCCAGACTAGCGAAACGGCCGATAGCGAAGGAACCTGCCAAGCTCAGTCTAGAAGACCCCCAAGCGGCGGCTCCGGAGCCGCTGTCTGCGCACAAGGCAAAGACCAGTTTACAGCGTGAACCGAGCTTTCAGCCGCCACCGACGAAACCACGCGCCAAGCTGCCCGAGGTTCCGGCACCCCCTATGCCTCGAGCTGATGTACCCGCAGCTATTCCATCGACTCCGCCTCCCGCTCCTCCGGGAGATGCTGTGGGCGCGTTGCCCAAAGCAGCCACCCGAACGGCCCAACCACAGTCTCCGATTGCTCCCCCCAATTCCCACGCACCAACAGCTCGTGATCAAGGTCGTCCTCTGATCAAGAGGACGCAGACCGTCAGCCAGGCAAGCGGCTTTGCTGCGGGTGATAACCCCTTACTTGGTGCTCAGATCGGCGGAGCGATTCGCCCGGTAGGTGCTCGAACACCCCAGATTACGCGAAAGGTGGTGGCGAGCGCCAAAGGTTCGCTCGCCGAATGCTACGTCAACGAGCAGCTCTTCCAGGACGACGCAAAAGGCACAGCGATTGTGGTGATCGAGGTCCCCAAATATCACCCAAACCCGCCACCGATCGAGACCACAGACATCTCAGAA
>JBDQPD010000182.1:0-3790 GCA_040260805.1 Myxococcota bacterium
GACGGCATCCCGGCGGTGGATGTCGAGGTGCTGCTGCAACAGCTCACCGATCAAGGGTGGCAGCAGATCGGCGCTGGGCGCACCGACGCCGACGGTCGGATCACCGACTTTGGTATCGAAGACGCGCTGACCACCGGTATCTTTCAGCTCGATTTTGACACCGGCGACTACTTTGAAAAGAAGGGCTCGTCCTGCTTCTACCCCTACGTCTCAGTCATCTTTCAGATGGACGACGCCAACCAGCACTACCACGTGCCCTTGCTGCTCAATCGCTACGGCTACAGCACGTACCGGGGGAGTTAGGGCGCGCCTCCGATGTGGACGCGCTGCAACTCACCGAGCTGCCCCCCGCCGTTTGGGTGATTCAAGGGTACCGAGTGTGGACCTGAGTCAGTCGCCGGCAGCTCCAAGCCGGTCAGCGGCAGGTACACCAAGGTTTGCTCGTCTGAGCCGTAGTTGTTGGGAATGACGACCTGGTCGCCCGTGTAGCGAACCGCCTCCGAGATGCGCAGCCCTGCGAGCGTGCAGTCCGTGAAGCGGTCGTTGTTGATGCCGCCACCTGCAAAGATCCCTTGCGGTGGCATGGTGATCGAGTGCCAACCGCAGCAACTCGCTTCATTAAATGCAACAGTCGCTACGAGTCGACCATCCAGATAATACCGCTGCTGGTTTGCCTGACGGTCATAAACTCGTGCAAAATGATGCCATTCACCATCGGATGGAATCGCGCCACCGGTTATCCAAGCCGGTCCGGTTGAGTCGTGCTTACCAGTAACGATGTAGTTCGAGTCATCTTGTCGGTGGCGCTTGACCCACGCCTCAATAGTAAGATTTTGCGGTGTCTCCGGGATGCCTCCTTCGGCGCCTCGCAAGTTACCCCACGTAATATGAAGCAGACGACTTCCATCAAAGCGACGCGAACGGCCCCAACGTTGACAGCGACGACAGCTCTCGAGCTCATCGTCGCACTCTTCACCCTGATCAACTTGTCCGTTTCCGCAGCTGTCTAAAGAGCAGTCTGTGCACCCGTCTTGATCGACTTCATTGCCATCGTCGCAAGCTTCGAAGGTCCCTTGCACACCATCGCCGCAACGGTTGCAGTTGGTGTCGCAGTCATCATACTGCTCGGTGTTACCATCATCGCAGCTCTCGTGACCGGGGGCTCCGAGCGCTAAATCGCCACGAACGATCCCGTCGCCGCAACGATGGGACTTGCATGTCGTCGGACAGGCGTCGGCATTCGAGTCGTTGCCGTCGTCGCAGTCCTCGCCGCTTTGGACGACCCCATCACCGCACACCGCGCCGCAGGTGTAGGCATATTCACTGACTTCGCTGGGCTGTCCGGTGTCAAACGCCTCGCCGGGCTCGACCACGCCGTTGCCGCAACCAGGGCGCCAGGTGTACGGTCGCCGAAGCCAAAACTGGTTTGCCTGAAAATAGGCAAGATCATAGGCCTCGTCTCGATGCCCAGCCAAAACTTTTGCATCGTCATACAACGTGCCCATGGATCTATTTGGTATGACCGAGCCATTGATCCAACTAGCCGGCAAACGGTATTGATAGGTTTTTCCGTCTGAACCAAACAACAGCCGGTTCGACTCGCTCAAAATAGCGACCCCGCTCGCCGGGGCATCAACTTGAAACTGCCACAATGACTGCAAGATATCGAAACCCAGCGAGACACGAACAATGCCTCGATTGTTTTGGACCCCTGCTCCTGCTACAACCTGAAAGTTACTGTTCAGCATTTGAGTCCATGAATAATTACGGGGGATATTGGAGCCATACTCTGAGCGCACATTGTCCCATGTGATCGAATCAATCTGGCCGTTATCATAACCAATTAGCCAAGTCGTTGAATCCCCAACCCTGCGCAAAAAGGTTACGCCACGCTGTCCACCCAGAATGCGGCTAAACTGCTCGACAGGCGCTTCATCGGAGAGGTCGTAGGCAAAAACCGCTGCATCTTGCTGCTCACGAACCGCAAGAATCTTTGTTGAATCCGGGTGCCATGAAACAAAGTTCAAACGACCGGGCAAGTCATGCAAAACGTCACCCGTTTGAGCGTTCCAAATTCGAACCGTGTTGCCTCTGCGACCGGCAGCAACAAATCGCCCGTCCGGGCTAAACTCTATCGATACTCCGCCGGCTTGACCTATGTTTTGAAGTTGTAAACTGGGTTCGAGAACCTCGCCGATGATGGGACCCGAGATGTCGAAAATCAGCGCATAACCGCCGATGGTTAGTGCGCCAACTCGAGTGCCCTCTGCATTAAGTGCGACGTGCTGAAAAATCTGCCCCTCGGGTCGATTGGTCCACCGCAGCGTCTTTATCAGCTCACCATCACTCGCACGATACACCTTGATCTGATGACGTCCCTCGCCAAACAAAACCAGTTTTTGTTCATCCTCGCTGGCTGCGACGAGGTGCTCCATCGCAAAATACCCGAGGCTTTCCGGGTAGCCTGAGTGAGTTGAAAATGCGGTATTATATCCCACGCGATAAGAATCAATGTGTACCGGACGGGCTTGTACTGAGTGATCGCCGGGTAAGGCATCAATTTGAGTAAACGCTCCTGCCGAAAAGCGCTCGGTCTGTGCATTCCAATTGATAAACAGTTCTCTGGGGGCGTTGCACTGACCGGTAACGCACGCCACGATCGAGGATGGCCCAGTTCTTAGGATAAAATGGCGGCTGTCTAGATCCAATAAGGCAGGGATCTGCCACACCAAATGCTGACCTTCAGCCTCAAAGAACCCATCTTCGATCCCACGATGGATCGTAAAGCCCAAGAACCCAGCTTGAGCTCCAGGCAACCGATTAGGCCCCGGCAGCACCAAATCCAGATGCCCATCACTGTCCAAATCCGCCACGCGGCACGCATTTTGAGCGTATATTTGAGCATCTCGCACCCCCTCAACACTCAGCACGGCGTCTACCTGGTCGGGTAACGTGCCGTCTTGAGCGCGGTCGACCACGGCAAAGAAATTCCGATTGCCGTCAGCGCTACCACACAACAAAAACTCATCCGCTTGGTCCGCATCGAGATTGAGTCGATGCCCCCCCTGTATCGAGCCGTTGGCACCTTGTACTGCAACCGCCTGAGGCGAATTATTCGGACTCGCAGTTGCCCAATGCACAGGAGGAACTGCAGCAAAAACTACTGCTCGACTGACGGACTCAAGTTGCTCATCGCCCACTTGATTTCCGCCGGGGTCCTTGATGCGAAAGCCTAACCAACGCCCCGGACCCATCATCGACTGATTAACCGTTACTGAATATCGACGTTGACCATTTTCAAAGCGTGTTGCGATGGGGATGTGATCGGATAAGATGTTGCGCACCGACCGTTCACCGTCGTCACCATACTGGCTCATCTCGACGATCTGACCGTAGGTGCACTGCCCCTGTTGAGGACATTCGCCGTTAAGCCAACCTGCTGGCCCTCGAATCCCAGTACCCGTCAGACTCCATGTGTACTCGGTGCTAAAGGGTGCCACGAGACGAAAGGTCCAGCCGCTGGTCTCAAAGCCCACAGTACTCAGCTCGGGCGCCACAAAGCCACTACCTAAGATATTGAGCGTCGGCGGAGTGTAGTCTTGGCGCTGATTAAAGTAGCGAGCGCTGAGGACGCATGGTGCCTCGGCGTTAGCGCCGCCTGCCACCCGAAAGGATGCGCTGCCCGTCTCATCGAGCTCGGCGCTGCGGTTTTCGAGGTAGCAGTTGTCGACCTCAAGCCAGACGCGCAGCCCTGCCGGGGCGAGGTTGTTGGTGTCAAAAGCCTGCAACA
>JBDQPD010000194.1:0-3061 GCA_040260805.1 Myxococcota bacterium
CGCTTGGCTGTTTACTGCATACCTCGTGGGGGTGATTCTGTTTGGCGCCTGGGTCAGGATCACGCACAGCGGCGCAGGCTGCGGAGCGCACTGGCCCTTATGCGATGGTGAGATCATCCCCACCGCCCCCTCCTTAGAAAAGATGATCGAGTACACGCACCGGCTCACCAGCGGCTTATGCGGCGTCTTTGGGCTGGGCATTTCTGCGTGGGCTTGGCGCCTGTTTGGCTTGCGCGGCAAGGCCACGATCGCCGCATTGATCACGCTGCTCTTCATCATCATCGAGGGTGCGATCGGCGCAGGCTTAGTTCTTGCCGAGTTAGTCGCTGACGACACCTCGGCGGCGCGAGCGACCGTCATCGTCTTGCACCTGACCAACACGCTGATGCTCACCGCTGCGGGAGCTGGGACGGCCTATTTCAGTCAAAATCCACATGCTCCCTTCCGCTGGACACAGCAAAGAGGGCTGCTGACCATCATGGGTCTAGGCTTCATCGCGGTCTCGATGTCGGGCGCTATCACAGCGTTAGGCGACACCCTTTTTCCAGTCCAAGCCGCAGAACATTCTGGATTGCTGGCTCAGGTCACCCACGAGCTCAGCGTCACCCAACACTTTCTGGTTCGTTTACGCATCATCCATCCGATCCTCGCCCTGCTCGTAGGCGGGTTCATGATCTGGGCGTTTGACCACCTGCGCGAACAGACCCCCGGTAAGGTCGCTTTTTGGGGCATGGTGTTGAGCATTAGCCAGATTGGGCTCGGGCTGCTCAATATTGCGCTCGCGGCGCCTGGCTGGATGCAGCTCATCCATCTCGGAATGGCGCAAGCCTTGTGGATTGGTTTGGTGCTAACCGGCTGGCGCGCTCAGCTGCGTTGAGTGGTTAACAGCTGGCCTCGAAACGGGCTGGCGTTGCGGACCAAAACCGTCGTGGGGAGATTTTTCACTAAGCGCTCCACCCGCGCTCGGTACTCCTCTTCGGCTCCGGGTTCGGGCAAGCCCATTCCCAAGAAAACGATCTGAGCGCCTTGACTGTGCTCTGCCAAAACGTCGGGCAGATCTCGGCCCGCTCTGAGCACCACCTCGGGGTGCACCTTAATGCGTACCTCCTCGGAGAGCTTGGTCAACGCGTCGATCTGTGGCTGCTGCTGATCCGCTGTCGAGACCACCGATTTAAGCTCGATACGGCTCCCTCGCCAGCCCGCATTTAAGCTCAGCATATGCGCAAGCATCAGCATCAAATCGCCATTATTATGGGCGCCAGCCCACCACACGACGATGCGCTGACGGCGCTCGAGTGCGCCCGGGCGGTGGCGAACGATCAACAAGGACTTACCCAAACGATCTAAGCGACGCATGACGCGAATCACTGGCAAGGCGAAGCCCTCGCGATCAGGCCATCCAAGCAGGACCGTATTCGCCGCAAGCCCTGCCATTCCATTGGCTTGCGCGACCGTCACCATGCCGCTTTCAAATTCAGGCACGACGTGGATCTCGCAAAACGCAGAGATCCCGCGTCGCAGTAGACCGTCTTCCCACTCACGCGCCTGCGTCTCATAGGTCTCGTGATCATCAAAGTCGCCTTCGATGAGTGAGGTCACGGTCAAGACGCCGCGCTGCAAACTCAAAGCCCAAGTAAAATCAACCAGCGCCAAGTTGCGCAAGGGGTCCGAGGTAAAGACCAAAATATGGGGACGCCACGAGCGCGCAAGCTCCACGCCGCGGCGCTTCTTCACCAGCGCCCAAATTGCGACTTGCATCAACAAGCCACCGCGCAAATCACCCCAGGTCGCGTTCAAAGCTCGACGCTTCATCACGACGAAAATACCGACCTCAATCGCCATAGCGACAGCAGCTGCAAGTGGATGAATCAAAAACATGACCCACACACAGGCTCCTGCGCACAGCAGCGACATCGACCAATGAAAGTGAAACCGCGGCCGAAAGCTCGGATCTCCGATTAACCCTTCAAGACCGCAGACCACGTTGACCATCCCGTAGGTGGTCAAAAAGAACATCGAAACGGTGATAGCGACGGCGTTCAAATCGCCAAGTGCGCAAGCAATAAGAGCAACCGCAGCCGATAAATACAGCGCAACTCGGGGCTCTCCATCGGCGCTGGTCTTGGCTACGCGCTGGCTGACCAAACCATCATCAGCCATCGCCTTCAGAGTGCGCGGTGCACCGAGGATCGACCCGATCGCGCTGCTCAAAATAGCGCCCCAAAGGCCAGGCAAAATCAACGCGGGTATCCAGGCTACCTTTTGCCAGACCATCGAGTCCTCGCGCAGCATCTCAGCGCTGACTGAACCCGCAAGGGCGAAGGGAATCGCCATGTAGATCACCGCGCCCGTAATCACCGCTGCCAGCGTCCCTAAGGGGATGGAACGATCAGGCTCAGCCAGGTCGCCGCTCAGACTCACTCCGGCTAAAATCCCGGTCACAGCAGGAAAGAAGACCGCAAAGAGTTTCCAAAACGAAGCATCAACAAACGAGGCAGGGATTGAGGTCGCCTTCTCAAAGTCCCACTCTGCGCCGATCATCAGCGAGGCAAGGCTCAAGGCAACCAAGACCATAATCGGTAGCTGCATCTTGAGCGCAAGGACGGTCGAGCGCGCAGCGATCGCCGACACCAAAACGACCAAAATGGCAGCAATGAGCGGTAAGGGGAGCTCAGGCATCCCCGGAAAAGCGCTGCGCAAAGCGATGTTCAGTGACTCGGCTAAACCAAAACAATACAGCGTCAGTGAGACCGCCTGAGACAAAAACAAAGGCAGGCCAATCGCCCCACCAATTTCTAAGCCGAGCGAGCGACTGATGATAAAATAGGCGCCGCCCACGCCGACCTTCATGTTGGTCGCCACCGAACTCAAACTCAAACTCGTAACGAAGGTGATACCAGTCGCCAACAAGACGATGATCAAGGCAGACCAGATGCCGGCATTACCGATCACCCAGCCGAAGCGCAGGTACATGATCACACCGAGGATGGTCAGGATCGTCGGCGTAAAGACACCGAGGAAGGTGCCTAGACCCTCGGGTTCTGCCGCTGCATTCGAACCC
>JBDQPD010000014.1:0-45532 GCA_040260805.1 Myxococcota bacterium
GCGCAAAGAACTCAACGAACCGAGCGCCCATGGCGTCGCATTCATCAGGGGTCATGCTCTCCCAGGCGTCCTTGAGCAGTCGACCATCGAGGCGATCCATCACCAGAAGGTCCGACCGACACAGCTCAAGTACAGGCTTCGGGACCACGACCTCGTCGATGGTCTCGGCGAACCCACCAAAGATCGTCAGATGGTTGGCTTCTCGCAAATAATCAGCCTCACCGGCAAAGACATCGCTAATCTCGGCAATGTACTCGTCGACTCGCCCTTTTAAACCAGGGATCGGCGTCAATTTGAGCACGGCGCGCAAGTTCGACATATCGGACCGAATGGTGCCAGCGATGCCAGGGTATTGGACCTTGACCGCCACACGGCGACCGTCGAGCAAGGTTGCGCCGTGAACCTGACCCAGGCTAGCGGCGCCCAAAACCTGCTCTTCGAGCTCTAAAAACACCGCCTCGATGGGCTCACCGAGCCGCTCTTCGACCAAGCTCTTAACCTGGCTAAAGGGCATCGGTGGAGCCTGTCGTTGGAGCACCGCAAGCGCTTTGCGCATCTCGGGCGGTAACACCTCGTTATCAACGCTCAACATCTGACCGAGCTTCATCGCAGCACCTTTGAGCTCGCCCATCGTCTCAGCCAGTCGAGCCCCGGCGCTGCTCAAGCGATCAGAATGCGCCTGCTGGCGAGCTTCCGCCTGCCGCACCGCATCGACCACGCGGTCGCCTAGATAACGACTTGAGGCGCCAAGCGCCGCAGCGCCAAGCTTGCCCAAACGCGCAAACCGACCGGTTCGAAAGTCTCCACCTGCCATCTCGATGCTCCGATCACCTTCTTGAGGTAGACTTAGAATGCTCGCAAGCGCTACCAAGCGCGACGGAATTTATGACGTGATCCCTGTAATTATTTTTAGCATCGTCCACAGCGCACCCTTGCGCGACTGCTCTGAGCAGCGGCCGTGCTACATTACCGCCTACAAAGACGCTGAAGGAACCCGAGGGCAAGTTTTGGACTGGTTTTGTCGTGATCACAGCTACGACGGTCACAAAGGCACTGACTTCGGTATTGGCGGATTTGATGAGATGGATCGCGGCCGGCCGGTTTTCGCAACGGCAGCCGGGCAGGTGGTCGCCGTCGCTGATGGATTCGAAGATCGGTGCACCTCGGGTCAATGCGAAGGTGGCGGCGGTTTAGGCAACCACGTGATCATCGATCACGCCGAAGGCTGGCAGAGTCGCTTTGGTCATCTGCGCAACGGCTCGATCCGAGTGCAAGCAGGCGACGACGTCGACTGCTCGACTCAGCTTGGTGAGGTCGGCAGCTCAGGGTACTCCACCGGACCTCATCTGCATTTTGAGGTCCGACAAAACAATCGACCGGTGGAGACCTTTTCGGGAGATTGCGGCGCGCCGGTTTCGATCTGGCGAGACCAAAACGGGTACCGACAACTACCGAGCAGCGAATGCCCCGTCATTGGACTCGATGACAGCCAGGTGGTCGATGAGAACCTCCCAGACGGGAGCCTGGCAGAGACCGGCTCGACGCTGGAGAAGCGCTGGGTGATCCGAAACGTCGGAACCAGCACCTGGGACGACACGGTACAAGCCGTTCTCATGAGCGCTAGCGGGTGGTCTGCGCCAGCCACGGTCGCACTCGCCGGAGCCGTCGAGCCCGGCGAAACGACCACGATAGGTATTGATCTTGAGGTGCCTTTAGCCGCTCAAGAACAGCTTGAGCTGCGCTATCAGTTGCAACGAAACAACGTGCCCTTTGGCGCCGTATTTTGGCTTGAGCTGCAAAGCGCCGAGCCAAACACAGACGCCGGCATGAGCAGCGACGCGGGCAGTCGAGACAGCGGAGCAAATGCCCCGGTCGCTCCGGAGCCGGGCGAGAGCTGTGGTTGCAGCCAGACCTCGGTCAGCTGGATGCTATGGATGGTGCCTTTGGCGCTTCGCCGGCGCGCTATTTACCCGCGCTGAACTGAGCGACAACGCCGCCTGATTTCGGATCAACGAGCTGAATCTCAGCGATCATTCGACCGCGCCGAGTCAACACCGTACCGACCACGACAGCGTCCATCTTCTTAGCCAACCGACGCTTGCGGCCGTCGCTCATCTTATCGAAACCTCGAATCGCTGAGCGTTTGCCGAGTTGGCAGCCTTTTTTCGTGCCCTTAAGCTGGCTGAGCACCTGCTTGGTCAGGTCCTTACCGTCGAACCCCGTCGCGCCGCGCATGGTGAACTCAGCGACACCGAGTCGGATCGGTTGCGCCTGGACCATCAGCCCGGGAACAGCCGCCCCCGAGATACTCGTCGCCACGAAGACGCCCGTGCTGCTGCGCGAGCCAACGGTCGCTAGCTCGATCTCACCGATCTCTTCCCCGCCGCTAAAGACGGAGACGGCGGACCCTTCGGACAAGAAATGATTCGAGCCTAAGTTGATGGTGACGTTACCCGCCAAGTTCTTCGTCACCTTGCCACGGTGGCGCAGGCGCGCACGGCAGACGTTGCGCTCGATCCCCTTCCAGATCCGAAGACCGAAGCGAGGATCAAATGCGACCGATGCACCCTGACCACCGCTGAGCTCATTGGCTAGGCCTTGAAGGAGCTCCTCAAGGGCGTCTGGATCGCTCCAGCTCAAACGCTTAACGATCGCGGCCTTGCCTGAATTCACGTCCAGAAAACGTACGTTGAGGTTCATCTTTGAGCCCAAGCGACCGAGCTCGCCGACCACGAGATAGTTGGCATGAACCATCATCCCGAGCTCGATGATTTGATCCGGCGAGGCCATAGCGATTTCGAGCTGCTTCTCGGCCATCACCTTGTCCATGTGGTCTCGGTCGAGCACGTCGTATTTGCCGAGTTGGGCGAGCATCGTGCCCAAGGTCCGGCTGATCATCATGGCGTCGTTGACGCCATACTTAGCGGCCTTAAAGGGCATCACTGCGATCGTCTTTTTATCTTCAGCCGCAGCAGCAGGCGCGGACGCCAAAACAAAACATGAACACAGCATCAACACACGCATAAACTAATCCTTCTTCGATGATGCTTTAGACGCCGCTTTGGGGCTTTTCGCATCTTCTTTTGAGTCCTTAGGCGACTTCGCCTTGGTTGAAGTCTTGGACTTCGAGGCTTCGCCTTTATTCATCTTTTTCGGCTTGCCAGTTTCCGGGGCAGCCTCTCCAGCGGGCGCCGGCTTGGCTGGGTCTGCCTTGGGTTGAGCCGGTGGCTTAGCTGCTGAGTCGTCGCCCGGAGCAGCCGGAGCCGGTTTTGCAAGCGACTCGGACTTCTCGACTTCAACCTTTGCTGCAGCCTCTTCGGCTTCTTTTTTTGCCTCTGCCTGAGCTGCCTCTTGGGCTTCTAAGTCCTGGCGAACGCGCTCGCTGAGCTCCGCTTGAGGCTCAAGCTTCGCCCACTGATCTTTGAGCCATTTAGGGTCCATCGGCTCCGCTTTAACTCCCTTAGCGCCTTGGGCAATCTCTGCACGCAGGGGTCCAAGCAACTCTTGCTCATCCATGAACTCTCGTTGAAGTTGCCGGTCGACCTCTTCAGCGGTGAGCTCCATACGACTCACCACCTCTCCGGTCGCAGGGTCGGTGTAGCGATCGGTGACCTTGGCTAGGCGGGTCAATGCGATAAAGGCTCGCTCCGCCTTAGCCTGCTCTTTAATGTTGGCGCTGATCGCTTGATTTAACCAAGTGTTGGCGATCCCAGCGGTACAGCGTGCTGCAGCCCAGTCCGCCGCGCGGACGCCACCGTCAGCCCCCGAATGACCAAGGCAAACGATGCGGTCCGAGATCCAGCCTTGCTCGGCTTGCAACCAGCTAGGACCACGCTGCGCCTGCAGCTGGGCACAGCCACCCACAACCAGCATCATCGACAAGAAACGCTTCATCCGCCATCTCCTTGAGGAACCGAAAGCAACAGATAGTACACTCTACCACCGACTCCGCTATAACGACCGTGCAGGTCCACCCACTCAGCCTCTACCCTCAGGTCGTTGAGAACAGACTTGATGAGGGTCTCGGACTCCTCGCCCACAGCGGCCTGAGTTCGACCCTCCGAGCCTCCTGAGGCCTTGAGATGGTCGTAACTCCGCGCCACCACACGCACTTCGCCCAAGCTACGCGCTAGGTTACGAGCCCCACGCTCCAAGGCAACTTTTCGCGCATCGCCGGGCATGCCGGTCGGGCCGCCCTTCGCGACGGTATAAAGACGCCCGTCTTTACTGCTGACGTGGCCTTTGACCCAGTCTGGCGGCGTCGGTACCGCTGCAGAGGGGCTGTGAACACAGCCCGAAAAAAGCATGAGAGCGACCTGCAAGCTGATGCCTACAGGTCGCCTCAAACTGCCACGAAGGGCGGTCATGCTATTCCTTACGGCGAGCATCCAGAGCGTCATGAGCAGCACCGGCGCGAGCCTTGATCGCTGCAGAAGCGCGCTTGGACAGCTTCTCGACGGTGTCGATGGTCTCACCGAAGGCGTCCATGTTCAGGTACGACAAAGCGTATTCGGTACCATCAGCGGCGACCCAGTGATCGACAATCTGAACACCGGCAAGCTTGACGTCGGTGAAGACCTGACTGGCTTCCTCGGAGTTCTCTTCGAAGTTCTCTTTTTCGCCGTCAGAGACGGTCGACAGATAGTCTTTGAACAGGCTGGTCACCTCGGAGCTGAACACCTTGGCGAGCTCGACACGCGCACGGTTATCCGATTGCTTGCGGCGCATCGCTGCGTTCTTTGAGGTGCCGATACCCACCGCATAGAAGCCTTTGCCGTGCGGCGCATCAAAGGCGCCACCGCCGCGATTGGTCCAAGCCGGACCGCCGGTCACGTCAGAAGTTGCGGCAGGTGCCGAAGCACAAGCAACCATGCCAAAGGCAGCGGCTGCGACAAACCAGTTTTGAGCACTCTTAATCATTGTTCTTCCTCTCCCCCATTGGCGGGTTCGATCTTATGGACGACGGGCGTCCGTGCTTATTCACTCACCGGTCATCGACCGGATCAAATCCTTAATTAATAATCCTGGGAGGCGCTTCTCAATCTGAGCGGTGGCCTCTCCATCACCTGACGCGGTGCCGCGCACTTTGCGGCGTGCCTGAAGCGCAACCCCGGTGTTGCTGCGCAGGTTGAGGGTCGCCATCACGCTGCAGGTGCGGCGCATACTCAGATCACGGCAGCCCAAGTCATCAATGGCTAGGCTCAAAGCCCAGACGCTGTCATTGCCCGGAGTGATCCCGAGGCGCTGACTCAGCGCGGTGAGCATACCCGCCTCAAGCGTTCCTTCGACGCGCACCGGAAGCGGCGATAAGCTGAGCTCGACCTCTCGGCGAAGCGCGTTGAGCTCACGGCCAAACTGGCGCTTGAGCCAGCGGTTCTCGCGGAAATCAACGCTGGCGAGCGTCGCAAGGTCGACCTGAGCCCGTAATCGAGGCGTTCGGCCAAAGATACGAACCTTGGTCATCGTCGCCAAACCAGCGTTGGTCGAGGTCAGGCCCAAAGGATAAGCTACGCCACCCGACACGCTAAACCGAACCGGAACCCCGTTAGCGGCTTGTCCGTTGTTGGTGACTCGAATCGAGATCCGATCAAACAAATCGCCCGAGTTACCCGACAGCGCACCGACTGATTCAAGTCGAATCAGGCCCGCTGCGCTGCGCACTAAGCCTTCGATCACCGCATCGGCTTGCTTGCCATCGATCTCGACCGGCATGCCAAACAGGTTACGACGAGCGACCGCAGCGCGCAGAGCGGCCGCGAGGGTGTTGACGCCATCATCCTTGGCTAAATGAGCCCGAGCCTCTTCGACGCGATCATAGACCTCGGCCTTGAGCGACTCGAGGCGAGCCAACATCAAGGCGTCGAGCTCTGCCTTGTTAAATCGAGCCAGGACAAAGACCAGCTTCTTGTCTTGATAGCGGTCATGCAGCTCGACGCCCTCAAGGCTGGCGTCGACGTGGCTGGTGATCGCTTCAGAGAAGCTGCTGATCGAAGCCGTCGTGCCGCCTTGAGTAAACTCGGCTTGGTAATCCTTGGCCTTGCCTTTGATCTGAACTTTGAGCTGGCTCGCCACCTCGTTGTAAGCGCGATCTCGAGCCTGCGCCCAGGCGTCGTCCATGACCTTCTCGTCGGCGTACGCGGCGCTGCCTAAGCCAAAGATATAGGTCCCGTCAGCAGGCGGGGGGTTCTTGGTCCAGCCCGGCCGCTCTTTACGAATTTCTGCTCGTTTGGGCGGCTCGACCTTTGGCCGCGGCTTACGCTGACGCAGCGTATCCAGAGCTTGGGGTCGTTTCTCGAGCTCTTTGCGACGCGCTTTTGCGGTCGTCGCCGCTCGACGAGACTTGACCCCACGGTGAGCGCCCGCTGCGCGGTTTTTGATCGCCGCTGCCTTGGAGGCGCTCATACCGCCCGACGCGGACGGAGCGGGCGCCGTAGCGCAGGCTAAACCCGTTACTGTCAGCACAGCCATCAGTTCTCGACGCATGATCGCCTCCCTCACGAACCCTGCGACGTCGCAGAGTTCAACCGCATTCAAATCGAACTAGAAGTGGAACAACAAACTAGCGCTGCCGCCAGGGCCCGCAGGGCTCAGGCCACCTTGGAGTTGCAGAGCGCCCCAGCCACCAAACATGGTCTCAAGAACCGCCTGGGCGTCTGGCATGAACTGCGGATCACCGCCGCTGCCATCATCGACGCCAGCAGCACCGAGTCGGAACCCAGTGCCGAAGCGGCCGCTGTAGAACAACTTCTTGATGCCCAAAGCACCAGCCGCTGAGTCAGCATCCATTGGGGCGTACAATGAACCATAAAGCCAAGTTTCAGAAAGACCCGCCGAGTTGAAGGCGTAGCCCAAGTTCGTAGCGATTTCGAGCTGAAGGTAGGTGCCTCCACCCAAGGCTAAACTGGCCCCCCGACTCGGGTCTTCAACCAGCTGCTTCCCTAAGCTGCCTTTACCGGTCAGGCGCTGCGCCCAGCTGTTGGCTTTCTTGTTCTTCTCGTTGTTACCGACCTCACGCACGCGGGAGTAGCCGACGAACTTACGCTTATTGTCTTGGTTGTACTCGACAATATACATGCCTTGATCGATGCGAAGGCCTTCTCGTTTGCCTAGGTTAAACCCGAGCTCGGTCTGCTTTTTGCGCACATCGATGACCGGCGCTTTAAGGCGGAACTCTTCGATGCGGCGCATCTGCAAGGAGACTGAGCCACCCACCGAGTTCGCCGCGCTTTGGCACGCTGGGCGTGGTTTGTCGGCGGTATGATTGGCCGCGCCGCGCACCGTGGCGAACTTGGTGCTGTAAGGGAACTTATGCTTGAGGTGATAGAAGTCGACCTTTGCGCCAAGCGTGCACTTGTACTGCCACTTGATCTTCTTCTTCACGCAGACGCGCTTGCCGTTAACTTGCTTGTACTGAACGCAGACGCGCTCTTTGCCGTATTTCTGGCAGACCTTCTTGGTGACCCATTTGCCGTTAACTTTAACCTTTTTGGTGACCTCTTTGAGGCAGACCTTCTTGGCAAAGCGCTTGATCTTCGCTTTGGTGAGCTCGGTCTCGTAGAAGTACGCCGAGTTTCGGATACGTTCCAGATCGACCGCTTTGATGTCGTACGCTTTGTAGCGCTCGAGGTACTCGGCGTCGGCCTTAGCTTTGTCTTGTGTGTTCGCCTTCATGAACTCCGAGAAACCCTTAAGAACTTGCGGCGTGGGGCGAGTGCCCCAGGGCAGATCCACAAAGTCAAAGCGCTTAAGGCGCGTCGCTCGCCCGACCGACTGTCCGACCATTTCACTGAGCCAGCGGATCGTGAAGACGTTGCGCCCCTGCAAAGCTGCGAGGCCGATCATGGCGAAGCCTAAAGGCTTAGCGCCAAAGTAGAGCAAGGTCTTGCGCTTATACTTCTCGGCGCTGCGGTCCACCTGAGAGGCGGCGTCTTTATCCCGGTCGCTAGCCGCTGGGGCTGGCGCCTCGGGAGCAGCCGGGGCTTGCTCAGCATCGGAGCGCATCTCGGCGGCATTATCGGCAGCCTCTCCGCGGACAGAGTCTGCGCTTTTGTAACGATCTTGGGCGCTGGCGAGCGCCGGCACAAGGAGCGAGAGAACAACAAGACAACGTAGCATATTTCGTATCATCCTAAGCGCTTATTCGCAGCTGATCACGGCCATCGAGCCGCGCTGGGTGGGGATGCGGCAACCCATACCGCTGAGCTCGCTCTCAAGGTCCACCATGACGTCGTCAGAGGAGCCCTTAATACGAACCGAATAGTGAAGCGTAGCGTCGGTAGCGAGCGTCCGCTTGGCTTTACCGAGACCCTTGACCATACGGTGGATCTGCCCTTTGGCGGCGCCATCGAACTCACCACGAAAGACCAAGAAGTAGCCCTTGCCCTTTGAGACCTGCTTCTTCCACTTCTTGATCATGTTGCCGATCACCTTTTGGGTGGCGTCCGAGATCGCCTCATCAAAGGCGATTTGTGCGGCCGAGGTGGGACGCTCTGCGCTCCAGCCGGTGCCATCACCGAGCGCCGTGCCGGTGGTCGTCTCGTAGGCTCGAACGATCGCTTGAACCTTAACCGTTCCACGACCCGGCTGCAGCGTTGCGCTGTAGGTCAGGTAGACCTCGGCGCCGAGCGCCAAAGCGATCTGGGCGGCTTCGTCTTCGTCGTGACCTGCGACCTCGCCGAGCTGGCTGACCACGTCTTGCAGATCTTGCATGCCCTGGGCGTTCTTGACGTCAAAGTCGTGCTGCTGAAGGTACTCGTTGATGCGAGTCGAGAGCGCCTCGGCCATCGCGTGCTTCTTAAACCGCTTTTGCGCCACGGCGACGATGGTGGGGTTATCGAGCGCTTCAGAGGTGTCTGTGGCGCTTGAAGCGATCCCCTTGCTGCTTAGATCCTCAGCGAGTCGAGCGACCGCCACGGTGACCAAAGCCGAGTAGCTGGTGGTGGTGCCATTAACAGCGCGGCTTCCAAGCATCTTCTTCTCGGTCGCAAACATCACCGGGTTGATCCCAGCAAAGTAACCATTCTTCATACCTGACCAGCGTTTTTTCTCTTCGGGGCCGGTCGCTATTTTCTGCTCAATGGCTCCGGCGATCGCCACTTTGAGCGCATCGGACTTTGCCATCACGGCGTCGCTGCCCATGCCGACCACTTTGTAGGTCGATTTGCCGACGTCGGGGCTTTCGATAAAGGTCGCTTCAACGCCCACAGGATGAGCGGGCGCAACCGCCTGCGGCGCTGCGCAAGCTAGACCCAAAAGACCAAGAACTGCTGTAAGATGATGAGGTCGCATGGTAAGTTTCCTTTATGTTGCGATCGATTGTGCACGCTTTAAACGGCACAGCAGAGAAGTTGATTCAAAATGCGAGGGGACGTTGTTCGGCCAGGATCAGCCTGTCAATCCCTGGCGGGAAGACGCTCATCAATCCACGCGAGTAAATCCGATCGGACTTGAGCCTGTTCAGGTTCATTAAGGATCTCGTGGTATAAGCCTTGGTAGATCTTAATCGTCTTATCCTCGCTCGATGCGCGCTCGTGAAGCACTTCGCTTCCACGCGGGTCAGCCAAACCGTCGGCGCTCCCGTGAAGCACAAGAAAGGGCGTCTTGAGCTGTTCGGCGCGCTCGAGAATCAGCCGCTCGGTACTCAATAAGCTGTGCCCCGTGCGCGCTAGAATACCGCCATTATAGACCAAAGGATCGGCGAGATAAGCGTTCACGACCTCGGGGTCACGGCACACCAACTCGTGATCAAGGCGAGCAGCCGGGACGATCGGTAACAAGGTTCCGACGATTCCAGAGATTTTTTGTAAGAAGGGGCTGATGTCTTCGCTCACTTTAACTGAAGGGCCGGTCATCATCAGCAAGTCGACTAAATCCGAGTGGTCCATACTGACCAGCGCCGCAAGGGCTCCGCCCATCGAATGACCAAACAGCAAACGAGGCACATCGGGGGCGCGCTCAGCAGCCCAACGCATGGTACTCACCGCGTCCGGAATCAGGCTGCGAAAGCTCGTAATGTAGCTGGTGCGCCCGGCTGAACGACCGTGACCTTTATGATCTAAAGCGAAGACGGCGATCCCCGCACCATTGAGCGCCTGAACGAGCGCTTCATAGCGGTGGCAGTGCTCTGCGTAGCCATGCAATAAGGTGCACTGGGCTCTTAGCGGGCCGCTAGGAACCCATGCGCAGCGATAAAGGCTATCGCCATCGGCTCCTAAAATACGTTCTTCAAAAAATTCCATGATCCATCCTTCTTGTCCGAAGTCTGAACAGGCCTTGAACGTTTTGTCGATGGATCAGCGCGGTTTACCGAAGCCTGTATCAAAGCTTGGCAAAGGAAATGAGCCAAAGCCGCGGTCGGGAATCCCGGCATCAGGAGCGAGATCCGGAACCGGTACATCCAAAGGACCTGGATCAGGTCCCGCGTCTACTGGGGCCGCTGCATCCGATAAGGGATCCACGGGTCCGGCGTCTTGCGGACTCGCATCACCGACCTGATCGGCGTCAGCCTCCGAAGCATCCGTCGCGCTGGCCGCATCTGCCAACGGCGCGTCGCCGGGAGCGACATCGGACACCGCGACGTCGGTTAGAGCGACATCGCCAGGCGCTGCGTCAGTTTGTACATCACTCGCATCACTTGAACTCGACACATCACCAACCACGGAAGCGTCGGCAGCAGCGGACGCATCAGCCACACTCAAAGCATCACCCGCTGCAGCGTCAGTGACCCCGCTATCGGCAGGGCTTCCTGCGTCAGCAATCACGACAGGAGCCGGCGTCTTGTCGCGACACACCCCCTGAGAACAATACCAACCCATTGCGCAGTTGCTGTGACGAATGCAGAGCTGGTCTGCGTTGTCGTCACCGCATCCGGCCGCCGCGATGGCGATGAGCAGGGGGAAGAATCTCAAAGAGGTAACCTGACGCCAAGGTGACCGTGAAACTCGATGAGCGCGCCTTGGCTGGGTAGATCATTACCAAAGAAAAAGGCGCTCGCAGAGCCTCCAGCGTCGAGCTCTATTTTACCTAAAAGTTTCGGTCGCCATGACAACTGCCCCTCGACCCCATGGAGCGTATAGGGCGTCACATAACTGCGCAGGCCTAGACCGATCGAGAAGGGCCAACCGATGACCTTAAAGGGAAAGTCAACGCCGGGCCGGATCCCCAAGGCGATGCGCTCATGCAGTGGAACCTCAAGACCGATGCGATACCGTCGCGAGTAATCTTCCTCGATGTGAGCAGCCCAATCGGCACGAAGCTTAAAGGGTGAGCCCATCCAAAGGGTCCCGGAGGCGACGTTACCAGCCATCAAACCGGTGACTAAGCCGACGCCAAGCTCGGCCTCAACCTGCTTGGCTGAGGCTGTATTCGCACCCAGAAGCAAAGCTGAACACAGTAGTGCGCGCATAGGACTCCCCGATCCAACCCCGATCATCGACACGAACACCGACAGACTTGAAAAAGAAAAAGATCGCTACCTCTCAGCAGCGATCTTTTCACCCCGAAGGGCTCGCTCTAGGTCAAAGCTTAGAACGGCTTGGTGAAGTACTCGACATCCATCGTCCATGCGCGACGAGCCATGTTGTTCAGATCAGCGAGTGACCAGTTCTCATAATCGAACCCGGGGATATAGATCGCCTGAAGTGCCCAAAGATAAGCACCCGGTCCTGGCACCGCTGGCTGCATCTCATGATCGAGCTGCGGCACATGCGGCAAGCGGAACTTACGCTGGTTACCCGGCACCGAGAAATCCCAGCGCTGATTGGTCGCCAAGTTGATCACGATCACGTTGTAAATCGAAGGCGGCGCGCCCGTCGTTGCCGGCTTCCATCGGAAGGTACTGTTGCGCAAGGTGCCTCGATTGACCGGTGTTTCGATCTCGGGGAAGGGCATGATCGGATCGAGGGTTACACCACTTTGAGTGTTCCCGACGCCATCACGAAGAGCCACTGAATAAGGCCAGGTGTAGTCGTACGCACCCGCACAGGCGTTGCCCTGCATGGTGGGGACACAACTCTGTCCGCCTTCACAGTCACCTGACGAGACGCACTCAGGTCCGGTCACCGCATCGGGATTCCACAGGCGAGTGAACGCTCCACCGTAGAAGGTCAGGAACTCACCGGGGAAGTCCGGCAGATCACGCTGAACGATCACACGAGAGTCACTGTCTGTCTCGCCCAAGGGATAACCCCCTTCGCCGCCAAAGTTCAGGTAGGTCGAGACGCGGTTCTTATTCGGGCCACGTTTACCTGGCATTTGGCCCGGTGCATCGGGCATCGTGACGGTGATGTTGGTCTCGAGCGCGTAGCTCAGCGCAATGTCGAGGCCTTGATGCGTCTCGCCCATCACCGCGGTCACGCCGCGCCGCACCCCGAGCTGGCGCAGCTCGCGCACTTCTTGGGTCCGGCTGTTGATGATACCCGCCCAGGCTAGCAACGCATAGCGACCCGGCATGGTGATAAAGTCAAAGCAGCCGCCCTCTTCGTAGATCAAATCGGTACCGAAGATGATCTCGCAGTTCCCGTCGCCGCTTTGGCAAGGCTGACCACCGTTCGGGACCGGAACCTCCCAAGTCGTCGCTTTCGGGGTCGGGTCTGCGAACAAGGAGCGACGAGTCAACTCGATCTGGGCAAAGGCGCGCTCGTCAGGACCGAGGGTCGAGACGTCAAAAAGAGCCTTCGAGAAGTCGGTTACGCAGCCTTGAAGACGAGGGAAGACCCGAGGAGGGCCGCCACCACCGCCGCCACCGCCCGCGCTCGGTGGGCCCGAGCAATACACGATCAACGTGACGTCTGCGCTCTCTGCTTCGACGATCGAGTTTGCCGAGCAGTTCTGCGCAATGGCGGTCACCGTTTGAGGACCGAAAACGTCCGGACCGCTCAAGGTCACCTGACCCGCCGTGTTCGTGAACCCAACGTATTCGGTCTCCGAGTCCAGACCGAGCCACACCATGGCATCGGGCTTGGGCTGAAGACCGGTCATCGTCGGAGTCAACACGGTCACGTTGACGGCACCTTCGACGTCACCGCCGTGGGTACCACCCATCATGAACGCTGGGTCGAAATAGGTGAAGGTGTTGGTCAGCGCAGCGCGTTCATCAGTGATCGAGACGCTGACGTCATAGGTTCCAGGGACATTCGGCGGAGTCGAAACGGTCACTGTGTTGTCGTTGAGCACTCGCACCCGAGTCGCCGCTTGGATCCCAAAGCTGACCACCACATCGCCCTTGCTAAAGCCGGAGCCCGTCAGGGTCACGTAGGTGCCGCCAGCTTGGGCGCCTCGGTTCGGGTGAACACCGGCTAAGGCGAGCGGAGCCTCGTAGATGAAGGCTTCAGGCCGTCGGACCACCTGACGCGCAAGCTCGACGCGAAGTTCTGCGGCGCCACCGGAGCCAGCAGGCGTTGTAAAGCTAAAGCGGCTGTTCGAGATCACATCAATCTCGAGCTCCACGCCGCCAAGATAAGCGGTCATGGCGTCGTCAAAGCCTTCACCGACCACCTCAACAAAAGTGCCGCCTTCGATCGGGCCGCGGTCGGGGTTGAGACGAACGATTTGGAGCGCCTCATAGTAGCTGTAGGCGTCGGCTAGTGTCGAGTCTCCCGCTTGCGTCGTAATGCTGACGGGCACCACGCCGGCGGCGTGGCGAGGCGCTAAGGTCGTGACCTGCTCACCTTCCACCAAGGCTGCGGACGTTGTCTCGCCGTCGACACGAACCGTGACCGGCTCGCCGGTCAGATTCGCACCGAGCAGATGGATCCGGTTGTTGCCGTGGGTTGGACCGCTGCCGGGAACTACACCTTGAAGACTGACACCGTCACCCGCCGCAACGTAGACAAAGGCGTTGGGCTCAGCGTCTTCGCCACGCATCGAACTCAAGCGGAGCGCGACCGGACCGGACTGCACCGAAGCACCTGCCAGGCAGGTCGCCTCGGTTGCGCTGGTGACCTCGACCTCGGTACAGGGGGCTTCGCCTAAGCGAACCGACAGGTCCTCAGTGAATCCATCGCCGCCGAGCGTGACTCGGTATCCGCCCGCAAGCGATCCACCCGCCGGGGTGACCGTCTGGGCTCGGAGGGGGGCGTAATAGCTAAACGCTAAGCGCAGCACCTTGCGCCCAAAGGCGTTGACCACCTCGACATCAACCTCGCCCGCTTCGCCAGTTGGGGGCACCACGCCTTCCATGGTTTGCCCGTCGATCACCTGCAGTCCGCGGACGGCACGGCCGCCGATCAACACTGCCGTGCTGTCGTTGAATCCATCGCCCGTGATCCGAATCGAAGCGCCACCGAGAATACTGCCCTCGGAGGGTTCTACACCGGTCAACTCAAGGGGGTCGTAATACGTAAATCCATCGACCTCTTCGGCGTTACCTAAGCTGTTCGAGACTCGGATCGTCGCCGCGCCCGGATCGCCCGGTGGGGTCCGAAACGTGATGATGCGCTCGTTGAGGGTCAACAGGTCCAGCCCAGGCTCACCGTTCACGAGCACCGTCGAATCGGGCATAAAGCCGATCCCACGGAGCCGAACACGAGTACCGCCACGAGCGCTTCCGCTCGCTGGGGCGATCTCTTGAATCTGGACCGGAGACTCCTCCTCACCCGCATCGGAAACGATGGCTGGACCGGTGTCCGGCGTGCTCTGTCCCGCATCAAGTGCAATGATGGGTCCGGTATCCGTGGCGCCGGTGTTGTCGTCGGGACAACCCAGAACCACGAGCAGCGGCATGAGATGAAGCGCAGATAGTCGCATAGCGAACTCCAAGGTCACCACCTGAACCGAGGTGGCGAAAAATAGATCAAGCATTGGCCCGTTGGGCCTGGGGCAACCTACCAGCGCCGCGCCTTACGCGCAAAGGCCTGCGTGCGAGGCATTGCCAAGCCTTGCGCCTCGCAGGCATGGACCCCCCAACAAAGGAGGGTCTCATGACCACGCTCAAAGCGCTGATCGAGGCAGCTTCAAACCACCCGGACCTTGTCGACTCAAACGGTCCTCATCGGGACGCAGTTGAATCCGTTATAGAGTCGATCAACTCCGGTGATTTAAGGGTAGCTGAGCCCGACCCAAACGAGCCCGATGGATGGCGCATTAATGGCTGGGTCCAGCGCGCGATTAACCTCTACTTTCGAGTGGCAAAAATGGAGCCTATCGAGGCCGGCCATCTGGCCTGGTTTGATAAAATCCCGCCCAGAACAGACCACGCTGAGCGCGGCTTGAGAGCCGTCCCTAGCGCATTGGTTCGTTATGGAGCCTTCGTCGAAACCGGCGCCGTGCTGATGCCGAGCTTCGTCAATATCGGTGCTTTTGTCGGCAAGGGCACCATGGTCGACACCTGGGCGACGGTGGGTTCATGTGCCCAGATCGGTCGAGATGTTCACCTCAGCGGTGGGGTCGGTATCGGAGGCGTTCTTGAGCCACCCGGAGCACGGCCGGTGATTATCGAAGACGGCTGCTTTGTGGGCTCTCGTTGCATTGTCGTTGAAGGCGTCCATGTGGGCGCAGAGGCGGTCCTTGGTGCTGGACTTGTGCTGACTGCGTCGACGCCAATCATTGACGTGCGCGGCCCCAGCGAGGTCATCACTCGAGGTCACATTCCAGCGCGAGCCGTGGTGGTCCCAGGCACACGACCGAAACAGTTCCCAGCTGGCGAGTACTTGCTCCCTTGCGCGCTGATCATCGGCGAGCGCAGCAGCAGCACCGACCGTAAGACGAGCCTAAACAGTGCGCTTCGAGATCACGGGCTCGGTGCCTAGTGAAGCCGCTGACAGCCGTCGAGAGCACGCTCCTTGAGCTCATTCGTATCGACTCGCCGACCGGCGGTGAAGCGCCGCTTGCGGACGCCGTCGAGTCCTGGGCTCAAGACGCGGGGTGGCGCGTGCGAAGGCATGGACTCTCATTGGTCGCGGACCGGCCGGACTGCTCAGGTCCGCGTGTCGGAATCTTTGGACACCTCGATGTGGTCACTGATCAAATCATGGCGCCCATCTCGGTTGACGATGAGGTCATCTACGGACCCGGCACCAGTGATATGAAAGGCGGCTTAGCGGTCATGCTTGAGGTCATGCGCACGCTGCCCAAAGACGGTCTTCGAGCGGAGCCCGTGCTTGTCTTTTACGACGCCGAAGAGGGGCCGGTTGCGAACAACGGACTCAAGCCCTTGATCGATACCTTTCCGGATCTTCAAGACTTGGAGCTTGGCGTCTGTATGGAACCCACCGCTAATGCGCTGCAGCTCGGTTGTGTCGGCTCCTTGCATGTCCGCTTGACCGTTCGAGGGAAAGCCGGTCACTCAGCGCGGCCTTGGGAGGGCGAAAACGCCATCACCCAAGCGGCGCCTTTGCTCGCCGACCTCGACCAGCTCAAACCCCGAGCGTCTCGCTGCGACGGCCTGACCTTCTTTGACACCTTTACGGTGACGCTCGCCGAAGGCGGACACAGTCGAAACTCAGTTCCAGCGGCGTTTCAGTGCAATGTCAATTTGCGCTTTGTCCCTGGGCGAACCGCTCAAGAGGCCTTCGATGAGATCCACACCTTTGTCGATGGACGCGCCGACGTGGAATGGCTCGATGACTCAGCCAGCGCCCCGGTGGCGGCGAGCAGTCCCTTACTCGATGCGCTGGTCAAAACCGGGGGGTTGGAGCGCCAAGCGAAACAAGCGTGGACCGATGTCGCCCAGCTCGCCGCGTACGGCATCCCGGGCATCAACTTTGGGCCGGGAGATCCAGCCTGGGCACACCAAGCTGGAGAACAAATCGTCCGAGCGGATCTCAACCGCAGCTTATCGATTACAAGACAATGGCTTTGCGAGCAGTAGCCCTCATCTTGTGCTTGGGTTGCCAAGCCGTCGAACCCGAACCGAGCGCAAAGGTATCGGCGCGTATCGTGAGTTTATCACCAGCGCTCACCGATACGGTCGTCGCCCTTGGTCAGGAATCGGCGCTGGTAGGCCTGAGCCGCTACTGCAGCTCCCCAAAGGGAGGTGATCTCCCCCGACTCGGAGGGGTTCAAGACGCCCCGACCGAGTCGGTTCTCAACCTCAAACCTACGCTGGTGCTGACATCGGACTCTGTTCATGGACCGGCGGACAAGCTGCGCCTTGCGGGGCTTGAGGTCGCTAGTTTCTCCGAAGGTAGGCTCGCCGATATCTTGGGAAACTTGGAGGCGCTGGGACGGATGATTGGTCAATCTGAGCAAGGCAAATCATTGCGACTCGAGACCGAAAAGAAGCTCCAGCAGCTCCGACCCAAAACTCCAGCCAAGAACAATCGAGCGTTGCTGGTCTTCTCGTCCAAAGGCGAGCCCGTACGTGAACTCTGGGCGGCCGGGCCCAACGGCTGGCTTGGCGAGCTCTTGGTTGCGGTTGGGTTTGAGAATGTTTTGGTCTCAGGGCCCAGCTATGCGCAGCTCAGCACCGAGGCGCTGTTGGTGCTCAAGCCCGACCTGATCATCGAACTCAACGGCAGCGGCAACGACCAGGCTGAACCGATCAACAAACGCTGGGGTGCGTTTAAGTCGCTGCCAGCGGTTCGCGACCAGAGGCTGCACCGGTTAAGCGGCGAAGCTTTGCTCCGCCCGGGACCGCGAATCGTTGAACTCGCAGCGTCCTTGGCGGATTTGAGATGATGCGCGCTCAACGACTCTGCCTTGGGTACGGAACTCAGTCGGTAATCGACACCCTTGATGTCGAGGTCCTGCCGGGTCAGCTGACGGTGTTAATCGGGGTCAACGGCTGCGGTAAAACGACACTTCTCAGAGCATTTGCTGGCTTGCACGCGCCCGATTCAGGACAGGTCACAGGGCCGGCTGAGCTCCCTGCGATCAAACGACGCGATCAGCTCGCTTATCTCCCTCAACGACTACCCCAAGGTGCCCATCTAACGGTCAAAGAGTTGGTGGTTATGGGTGCAGACGCTCCCAACCGGTGGCGCGCCTCGCCGGCAGCACTCGAGCGCACCGACCAAGCGCTCAAACAGCTTGAGCTCTCGGCATTGCAAGACCGCTATTGTCATCAACTAAGCGGCGGCGAATACCGGCGCGCAGCGCTCGCGGCTTGTCTCGCACAAGGCACCCCATGGCTGCTCCTGGATGAGCCCTGCGCTGGGCTTGATCTTTACCAATCCGCGTTGCTGATGCGCGGTCTAAGAACATGGCTTATTGCCGACTCAGCGCGCGGGGCGTTGGTAGTGCTGCATGACCTCAATGTCTGCGCCCAATGGGCTGATCGGTGCATTCTACTTAGCCAGGGTCAAATCGCTGCCAGCGGCAGCCCTGAAGAGGTGCTGACGAGCGACGCGCTGAGCGTAGCCTATGGTGGGAAACTGCAACGATTCCGTCATCCAGAACGCGATCATCTTGTGGTCTTAGGGCCCCAACCGTGAAGTCCGTCGCAGGAGTGATCGCCTTAGTGGTCGCGGGTGGGCTCGCTGAGTTGCTGGTCGGCCCTGCGGGCTTTGGCTGGCCCGAAGACCCCTTTATCGCTTGGCAACTTCGATTCCCAAGACTCCTGCTAGCCTTCGGAGCTGGTGGCGGCTTAGCCGCTTGCGGGTTGCTGCTTCAGGTCCTTTTGCGCAACCCCCTAGCCTCTCCCTATACCCTCGGGGTTGGCTCAGCGTCGGCGCTCGGCGCCTCGATCGTCATGATCGCGCTGCCCGCCTGGAGTGTGGGTTTGGGGGCTTGGGTTGGAGCATTGATCGCGACCGGCTTGGTGTTAGCCCTGAGACGTCGTGCTGGGCTCGACAACGAGGCGCTTGTGCTCTGCGGGATTGCGATTGCGCTGTGTGCATCAGCCGGCGTTTTACTGCTCCACTACCTGGCCGATCGAGCCACCTCAGCGGCGATGCTGCGCTGGACGATGGGCGGCTTATCCAGCGTCGGGTTAGCGGATGGTTTGTGGGGCATCGTCCCCACGATAGTCGGTGCATTCTGGCTGCTTTGGATAACCCCGAGACTCAACCTTCTTCAGCTAGGTGAGGACTGGTCAGAAAGTCGTGGGGTCTCAGTAGAGCCGCTCAAAATGACGATCTTGATCGTCGTGGCGCTGTGGACGGGAAGCCTGGTTGCGCAGGCCGGGCCGATCAGCTTCATCGGACTGATTGCGCCCCATATGGCGAGGCGCAGCTTTGGCTTTGATCTGCGACGCAACGCACCAGCCACTCTTGCCATCGGAGCGGGTCTTTTAGCCTGCTGCGACGCAGCCGCTCGGATCGCGCTTGCGCCTGCCGAGCTACCGGTCGGTGTCTTGACTGCATTGCTCGGCGGTCCAGCCTTTTTAGGGCTGCTGCTCGCTCGACGTCGCTAGCGCTTCATCCGGTCAACGAGACGCTCAACTTCGGCAGCGATACGCACGTAGTCTTGGTTCTTCTTGTCTGCCTCAGCCATCTTACTGAGACGCTTGAGGTACTTAGCCGACTGTTTCGGACCAATCTGCCAAAGCGCCCAGAACTTAGCGAAACGACTTTCGTTGGTGTCATCAACTGTACTGTCGAGGGTCTTGACCAACGCGTCCACGCTTGCGGTGTCCTTAGCGTAGCCAATTTCGTAGGCTGCCTTCTCGCGAATCAACGGCTCGTCACTGGCGAGTAAACCGCGGTAACACGCCAAGTCTTTTTTGCATTTATTGTAGACCGTCGAGCGTTTGAGTTGCTGCTCAATCATCACTTTAATTTTCGGGTTCTTTTCGGCTTTGACCTGCTTTTCAAGCTCAGCGGTCACTGCCGCATCGCCAGCTCGTGAGGCGTTCTCAAGGGTGAAGCGGCGAATCTCGATCTCCGACTTAGCAGCAGCCTCTGCGCCATATCCCATCTTTTTTGCGTCCGCTAAGAACTGCTTACGACCCGCCTGCTTGGCTAAGGTCAAAGCTGCCTTACGATCGCCAATGCGAGCGATAGCGCGGCCCACAAACTCGCGGACCGTCAGGTTGTTCTTATGCTTCATGATCTGCGGCACAGCCTTGCTTCGGCCGGTGCGCCCGAGCGCCTCAATGATCTTGGTCACGAGCTGCTGGTTCACGCCTTTACCCGTGGCGACCTTGTTGAGCTTATCGATCTGCTCATCGGTCAAACCAACATCCGACATCACCTCAGCGATCTTAGCCTGAATGATATAACACGTCCCCTTAGCGTCCTGGCACGCTTTAGAGCCCTTCATCATATCGTTAACTTTCTCGTTTTTCCCGTCAAACGCGGTGTTGAGTTTCGTCATCAAACCATCAACGCCACCATGCTGGAACAACGCAAACGATGACTCTGCGTAAAAGCTCACACCCATGCGCTCACGGAACATATGCTCGATTAAGACATCGATGGACTTGGCGTTGCGGATGTTACCTAAAGCGATGATGCAATTCTTGACGATAAAGTTGTTGTCTGAATCAGCGATCATATCGAGCAGATCCTGAGTCCCTCGCTTGCTGCCCGTCACGCCGAGCAACTCGATGAAGGTCAGCGCCGTTTGGATGTCGCCAGAGTTGGCATAAGGAGCGACGGCCTCAGACACCCCATCGCCAAGCTTGACCCCTTGATTTTGAGCTAACTCCTTAAGCGCCGTACCGATCGATCGGTTGGCCGAGTTCGCCTCTTTTTCACCACTCGTGACCGGGACCATGCCCTCTTTTCTCAAGCCTTTAAGTAACTCTGGAATAATCGGCTCGCCCCAGCCACGCGCCATCACCATCGCCAAGGTACCGCGATGGCTCCCATCTTGAGCGAAGGCGTCGAGCAACGCCTCGCGAGCACCTTCCATTTTTGGTAACTGCAGACTGATCTTGCGCAAGCCCTCAGCAGCTTTTGATCGGACCTTGTCATCTTTCGAGGCGAGGTCCTTGATCAATTTCTGGTTCGGATCGTCGGGCGTGCTCGAACAAGCCAAGGCAAAAACGGATAGAAGCATCAAACAAGAGCGCATGGAAAGTTCTCCAAAGAACAGCGAGTGCGATGAGGGGCTAATATGGAGCTAGGTCGGTGACAAGGGGCGACGAGGAAAGCCAGGTATTCGACCCAAAATACCGAGCGCTAGAGTTGCGCTCAATCCCCCCGGTACAACGACCCAGAAGCTATAGCTCCACGGGATCGTACCGGCCGGCTCGCTAGCGAGCGCCATGACAAACCTCAGCAGTAAAGCTGCAGTGAGAACGCGAACGATCACTCGGTGGTAACCGCCCACCGCACCGCCCAGAGCCGAGGGCACCAAAACGATCACGAACACACCGACGATCAACACCGTGCTGCTCAAACCCACAAGCTCCACCCCAGAGACAGGGCTAGAGGGCAGCATTGCGCCGTGGTTTTGCACCTGAAACCAAGGCATAAACAGGCTGATAAAGCACATCGCTAGGACCGAAAGCAAACGACGATCTTGCGAGCTTAGGCGCCCAAGGGCTCCTTCGAGATCGCTCAGCGCAGTGTCAAGCTCTTCGAGTCCGGTCCGAGGCAGCCGAACCTGATCAAGGCCTGTTGGATCTGCCAAACGCTGCACCATGGGGTCCGTGGTGTCGCCAGCGCGCAGGTCCGCTGGGCTTGAGGCAACGACCGGTGTCTGCTCTTCAAAGAGCCCATCATCTGGAGCCACAGCGACCGGTGTCACCTCTCCATCGATTTGTTCATTGAGCTCGGGCGCCTGACGCAGCACCTCCTGCCCCTCAGCGGGCGTCTTATCGTCGGTCATTAAGAGTCCATTGAAGACGCTAAACGAGTACAGCGCCGCTCAAGTTCGGAGTCGAACATACTGCCTATCGAGACTAAGGTTTTGAGCGTATTTTGCCGCAAATAAACTGGACCTGGAAGGCTGACGAGACGTTCGCCTCGGCGAGCTTCTTCTACACTCTGAGTAGCAAAGGCGATCAGCGCAGTCGCCAACCCTCTACTGGTCGTCGTCCAGGCGGCGGAGGTGCGATCGAGCAGGTTGCGAGCCAGCGCGTCTGCTCCTTCTTCTCCGCGCTGAGCACATCGATGCATCCGCCAAACTAAAGCCTCATAAGCTTGGCGCTTCATCCCCGCCTCATCCGCAACCTGAAGCGCTTCGTCAAAACGGGCTTGGGATTCAGCTAGCCCCCCCAACTCGTGATCGATCAGGGCACTAAGAAGCTCCAACCGAACCTCGAACCAACGGCTTTTATTGTCCTGCAATAACGCCACCGCCTGGGTCTGAGCAGCCTGAGCCTGCTCGACCTGCCGAAGGTGCAAGAAGGCCCATATCTGATCCATGAGGATCTCAAGCCCATGACCTGCATCGTCCGATGATTGCAGCTCATTGAGACGGGCGACCGCTCGAAGCGTCTGCCCGAGGCGGAGCTCGTTGCGTGCGCGCAGGATCTCTGCTTCATGGCGCGCCCAGCTCGGGAGCGCTTCACCCTGTTCGAGTACATCGATGATCTCATTAGCCTGGCGCCAGCACCCGCGCATCTGATCGACCTCTGACCGAGTCAGGCGCAGGTACGCAAGAGCGTCGGCATCGTGAACCTTTTCGGCAAGCGCTTCGGCTGGCACCAAGGTGCGATCCGCCTCTGCGGGGCGGCCTGCCTCCATCTCAATTTGAGCCAGAACGCAGCGGACCCGCATCTGCAAAGGAGCGGGCAGATTCGTCGCTCCCACCAGCCCACGAAGAACGGCAGCCGCTTCATCAACCTGCGCAGCGCGCATCCACAAAAGCTCGGCTCGGTCGAGCTGCAAGGCGGCTTGCCGCGTTCCTGATGCACCCTCAGCCGCTTGGGCTAAAGCATCTGCAGCGGCGCTGGTGTCGCCTTCCGTCAGAGCATCTACGGCTAACTTCTCGTACAGCGCTGAGGCGTCTTCTTCCGAACGTGCAAGCATCAAGTGACGAGCTAAAACCATCCGCAAGCCAGTGGTGATCTCAGTGCCGTTGGACTGAAGCCAATCAGCGACCTTTCCATGGATGGTGCGGCGCAAACTGAGCGGGAGCATGCGCGAAGCGACCTCAGCGACCATCGTCGCTCGAAAGCGGTAAGCGGTCGCTTCGGGAAGTTGAGGATCGACGAAATCTTCGAGCCAAGCGTTCTCAACGAGGTACTTAAGCGCCGCCGAAACCTCGGCCTCGTCGCCGATCGCAATTTCAACGGCAACGGGCTTCCAAAAGACCTGACCGACCGCAGCGCAGCGCTGCAGAAGATAACGCGGGGTTCGCGGCAGCGCATCAATTCGAGCCTGAAGCAGCTCACGTAAACTCCCGGGCACGCGCACTTCTTCAATCCGGTCTCGGTCTAAATCCCAACCCGATTCCGTTTCGCTGATCACACCCTCGAGCCGCCAGACTCGAAGTAGCTCGTTCATATGGGATGGGTTGCCGCCACTGGTCTCATGAAAACGTGCGTTCAAATCATCCGTCGCCGAGCCCAGAACCAAGGTGAGCCATTCACCAACTTCTGCTTCCGTCAACGCCAACAACTCAACCGTCTCAACCGTCGATGCGAAGCCGGCGCCGAGGCGCTCGCGCAACACCTCGTCTTTATGAGCACCCAGAACGATCAGCCCTTGCTTAACCTTGTCGCTTGCGAGCTCGAGCCAGCGGACTGAGAGACTATCAAGGCGCTGTGCCTCATCAACAATCAGCAAGCTTGGGAAATCCTTATGCTCAAACACAGGCCGCCAGGCTTTAGGGTCGAGCGGTTGTGTGCCGTCTAGCTGAAGGACCGAGAGCACCGCAGCAGCTAGGTCCTGATCACCCAACCAACTGGTGAGGATGTCCTGTTCAATATGAGGCGCATCGACATCGGTTGCGAGTTTGCTCATCAAACGAAGCGGTAGCTCTCCAGGCAAAGGGTCGGCGTGGCGCTCAAGGACGACCATCGCCGAATCACCGACCTGACCGCCCAACTCTTCGGCAAGTCGACCACGCCCACCCCCCGGGTCGCTGGTCAAGATAACAGGCTGACACCCGGGTTGATGATAGACCTCAAGCAAACGAGCGAGCTCGGTCTTGCGGCCGATCATGGCCTGTGATGACGCCTCGCCTGGTCGGCTCGACTGACTTTCACCCAAGACAAGGTAGGCGGCTTCGGGAGCGGCTCGACCCTTGAGGTGAAGCTCACCGACCGGGGTCAACTCGTAGCGCTGACGAACCTGCTGCGCAGTGGTCGAGCCCACGAGCACCTGACCAGCTTGCCCAGCGCTCTCCAGACGCGCTGCAACGTTCACGGTGTCGCCGATCACCGTGTACTCACTGGCGCGTCCAAGTGAGCCTGCGATCACCTCGCCAGTGTTGATTCCGACGCGCATCTGCAGCACCAAGCCAAGCTCTTCAGCGACCTCTGCGCAGACACTGTGAATCGAGAGCCCACAGCGAACTGCGCGCTCGGCGTCATCGCCACTCGCCTTGGGGACACCAAATAAGGCCATGATCGCATCGCCAATAATTTTATCGACGCTACCTCCCTGGCTCTCAACCAAGGCGCTCAATCGACCAAACAAGGTGTTCATGAGGTTCTGAACGATTTCTGGGTCAAGGTCTTCAGACAAGGTGGTAAAATCACGGACATCAGCGAAAAGGACCGTACACCAGCGCCTCTCAACCTGCGGCAAGCGCTGCGTGGAGCGGCCGCACCGGTGACAATAACGAGCATTGTCGACCAATAAGACACTACATTGAACGCAATTCGCTAGGCTCAAACTTGGTTGCCTCACCCTCATCTAAGCCTTCGGTAACCGCCCATGGCCGCCAAGGACAAGCCTACCCGAGCAGGGCGTGTTAACACCTGCTCGCGCGCAAGAGGCTTGAAAGGCTTCGGTATCGCCGATAACCACGATCTCCCAAACACGGAAATGACATGCAACAGAGCAGGTTTTCTAAAGTCACAGCGCAACTCCTCGTGATCGGCATCAGCCTCGCGTTTATCATTAACTTTGGTCCACAAGCGGGCACCGCTTGTGCGCCCCAGGCGGGACCAGCAGCGACCGCTGATGGTCTTAAGATCAGTTCAGGCGAGTTCAATCGCTTCTACCGACAGCGCCTTGAACAAGAGCGCAGCCAGCGCAAAGGGTTCGATGATAAGAAAGCGAAGGCTGAAGGCTTCGCTGAAAAAGTCGCGCAAGAGTTGGTCGACCAGCGCCTGATGGCCATGGAAGGTCAGGCTCGCGGTTTGCGCATGTCTGACGCCATGCTGCGCAAGATGATCCGGTATTGGTTTCGTAACTCCATGCCTGAAGAGGGCTGGGATCAAGCAACCTATAAGCGAATCATCCAAGGCAACTACGGCATCAGCATTGCGGAGTGGGAAGAAAACCTTCGCACCGAAGAGAGCGCTACTCAGGTTAAAGCGGCGCTGCTCTTAGCCTCCATGCCGACACAGGCTCAGATTCGTGACCGCTTCAATATCGACCGCACGCGCTCGCGCTTCACGGCCCTGCGCATCGACCGGAAAATCTTTGAAAAAGACGCGAAGTTACCCACCGATGCCGAAGCCACTGCTTGGGCTAAAGTCGCCACCAATACGGCGGCTATTGCCGCAGCGTACGAAGACCAGAAGGGTCGCTTTGAGCAACCCAAAAAGGTCAAAGCGAGTCACATCTTAGCGAAGTTCAAAAAGGGCGACGCGAAGGCGGAAGAAGCCGCCAAGGCTAAAATTGACTCAGCGAAAGCAAAGCTTGATGCCGGGACCGACTTCGCCGAGGTCGCTAAAGAGCTGTCTGAAGACGGCTCTGCTTCCAAGGGTGGCGATCTAGGATTCTTCGGACCCGGCCGTATGGTTAAAGCTTTTGAAGAAGCGGCGTTTAGCCTCAAGCCAGGCGAAACCAGTGGGATCGTCACCAGTCGCTTTGGCTTTCACATCATCAAAGCGTATGAGGTCAAAGAAGCGGCGACCACGAGCTTAGAAGAGGCGACGGCAGAGCTCGCCAAAGAAATGCTTCAAAAAGAGCAGGTGGGTAAACTAGCCCAGGCGCACGCCAAGCTCATTTTAACGATCATGAAGAACGGTGTCGATCTGAAGGACCTCTTCGCTGAAGGCGAGCAGGGCGACGAAGCGCGCAAAGCTTCGAACTACGAAAACACCTACGAGCTCAAAACCGAAGACACTGGCTTTGTCACGGCTAAACAGCGTCAGATCAAAGGCATGGGCTTGGTTCCTGGGTTAGCAGCCCGCTTGGTCAAACTTGAAAAAGAAGGCCCGTGCCCGGAAGTCTACGAGACAGAAACCGGTTACGCATTAGCCTCCCTCGAAGAGCGAGAGCTGCCGGATGAAGACGGGTTCGCCGAGGAAAGCGAGCAGCTGAGGCTCTACTTGGGCTACACGTTGCGTCAGCGACTGACCGAGGCGCTCACGGCGAGCCTGCGTGAGAGCGCAGGGGCTAAGGTTAACACAGGCAACCTGGAGGGTAACTCCTTCCAATGATCGCCATCCTCCTCGTCCTGGCAAGCAGCCCCTTGGATCCGCTGTGGTCCATGGTTGACGAGGAACGATACGAATCAGCGATCACGGGCGCGCTGCAGATCGCTGCCGAACCTAAGCGTGAGTCAGCTTTACGGCAAAAAGCGTTGGTCTTGGGTTTGACCGCAGCCTGCTCTGGTCAGGCAAACCGCTGCGATGAGCTGGCGCAAAAGGTCACCGATTGGCTGCCTTTGTGGCGCCCGGACAGCCGAGCCATGCCGGCTTTAGTCCAAGCGGTCGGCCGCGCTCGGCTGACGCGCTCAGGGCGACACAGCGCGCTTCCCAAAGGGACGTTGACTAGCGAGCGGTGGTGCGGCCCAAATTCAGCTGCCGAAGTCCTCCTCGTCCGTACCCAAAGCGGTGTGCAATCGCAGCGGCGTATCGCCGATGTGTGCATTGCGCTCGAAGACGCCAAACGCGGCTTCTTACTAGCCTATGATCGGCGATTACAGCCGGTGGCGGCTCTGGGGAATATCGATGCCCCGGTCCAATTGCAGGCGGCGCCATCGAGCCAAAACCGACCGCTGACGCTAGGGATAGCCGCTGCGGGCATCGTCGTAGCTGGCGTCATCACATACCTGTTGGTCGCTGACCCCGGCAACGGAACCCTCGAACTCACGATTGAGCAAAGACCATGATTCGCGGCTTCCTAATCGGGCTGGTCTTAGCCTCTTGCGGGTCATCCCCCGGGGGCTCCCTGACGGTTAATTTCCCGGCGAACTTAGTCACCAACGGAATTCTTCATGCGGCGGTCTATGAGTCAGGTCGTTGCGCTACTTTGAGTACGCCGGTGATCCTTTCAGACGCTCAAGTTCGCAAAGCAGACCCCTCCGACTTCGACACTCAAAATGAGCACCCGATGACGCTAAACGCTATCCCCGCAGGTGATGATCGTATGGTCGTTGCGGTGGTCGAGCTGGACGGCGTGCAAGTCTGTCGAGCCTGCGCTGACGGGGTGGTCATCGAAGATGGAGGCACCAGCACGGTGCGGTTGATCCTCGAGGGCTGTCCGTAAAAAAGACAAACCGCAGACCCGATGGCCTGCGGTTTGGTGAGCGGGATAGGATTCGAACCTACGACCGTCGGCTTCGGAAGCCGAAGCTCTATCCAGCTGAGCTACCCACCCACTGCTGATGCGCTGCCGCTTAGCGAATAGCGTCCATAGGCGCAATCATCATCACCACTTGTTCTGCCGAGACTTTTCAATGCCGCCTTACGGCTCTATCGTGCTGGCCACGTCCTATCGGAGCATCTCGATGCGCATCTTCTCTATATTTATGCTCTCGATCCTCGTCGGCTGTTCGGGCGGTGATGAACCCAACGCCTCGGACGCAGGTGCTGTTGCTATCGACTCAGGAGCTCTTGTCGATGCCGGCACGACGGCTACAGATGCCGGCGAGGTCGCTACAGATTCAGGACCTGCAGCTGATACCGGCAGTCCAAACGCTGACACTGGCTCACCTTGTGGCAATGGCCAAGCCGATGGCGACGAGGAATGCGATGACGGCAACTCGCAAAGTGGAGATGGCTGCAGCGAAACATGTGCGATCGAACGCGGCGAAATTGTACTCGCACAAGAGCAACCCGAAGCGGTCATCGAAAACCCGATCCAGATTCGCGGTTTAGGATTTCGCTTCCAGGTCGAGCTGCGGGTCTGCGTTTTGCAAGATGGTCAGTGTCGCTTTGCGCTCGGCACCCTCGTGAGCGATGCCAGCGGTCTCGTTCAAGCTGAGAACGGTGAACCGGCAGTCATTCAAGCAGATCAACCTTTAGAAGCGGTCATCGGATTATGCGACGAGGCTTTAGAGACCTGCTCAAACGGATTGAGTCTATCCTGGACGCTGCCGCAAGCCGAATGCCAAGCTGACGAGGACTGCGCAGACGCGCAACGCTGCGAAAACAACCAATGCATCGAAGCCGCGCCGCGGTGTGTCGATGATATCGACTGCCCGCCAGGTCAAAGCTGTAACGATGGGGTGTGCCAAACACCCAACAACGGACGCTGTCAGGACAACTCACAGTGCCCTGATTTGCATCTTTGCGTCGAAGGGCGGTGCGTTGAGCCCGACCGAAACTGCGGCGCTCATGTGGACTGTCCAATGCATCAAGCGTGCAACTTCAATACCGGTGAGTGTGAGCTACTCCCTGCCGGTGTGTGCCGAAACAACGACCCCTGCCAGCTGCGATGCGTGATTCCGCAAGGTAGCGAGCTTGGTCGCTGCATCGACTGCGAGCGCGATGACCAATGCCCACAGGGCGCAGTGTGCAACGGCCAAGGCCAATGCGATGCGCCACGTTGCAACGCTGAAAATTGCCCCGCACCGGGTCGTTGTGAGAATGATCAATGCGTGGGTGGTGAAGGATGTAATGAGCAAAACTGTCCACCACCTGGCCGTTGCGACAACAATATGTGCGTTCGAGATCAACAGCCCCAGCTTTGCCAACAACATGCTGACTGCGAACGCACTGAGCAGTGTATTCAACTCGATGGCCAAGGGGCCTGTGTTTCGAGGTGCAATGAAGGCGACCAAGCCCAGTTCTGCGCCGGCAACGGTGGCGACAACTGCATCTGTAATATGCTGATGATGCGCTGTAATCAGCAATCAGGGCTCTGTGAGCGCCCCTGAAAACGAGAACGAGCGCTCGATTGAGCGCTCGTTATCCCGCGAACTGGTGGAGGTGAGGGGAGTCGAACCCCTGACCCCTTGAATGCCATTCAAGTACTCTACCAACTGAGCTACACCCCCAGCGGCGGGGTCGCTAACTCCAGCAAAAACCGATCGGGGTCAAGGGAGTTTTCGCTTGCCGGCAGAAGGGCTATGGACCGGGTATGAACTGGCAGCCTCCTAAGCTTGAAGACCTCAGCGACCGACGACTTCGCTATGTTCGAATCTCGGTCACCGACCGCTGTCAGTTTCGTTGCCCATACTGTCGCCCTGAAGAAGGTGAGGCGCCTTGCGAGCCCCAAAAGGACTACCTCAGCGCCTCCGAGATTGGGCGGGTCGCCAAGGTGCTGACGACCTTGGGTATCCGCACCGTTCGGTTCACCGGCGGAGAGCCCTTGCTCCGACGTGACCTCCCAGCGATCATCGAATCGGTACGAGGCGCTGGCATTGATGATTTAGCGCTAACCACCAACGCCGCCTTGCTGACGACTCGGCGCGCCCAAGCGCTAGCAGACGTGGGCCTCAAACGAATCAACATCAGTCTGGATACGCTCGACCCCGAACGCTTCAAGTCCCTCAGCGGCGGGGCACCGATCGACCCCGTGCTCGCAGGAATCAAGGCTGCTCAAAGCGTCGGTATGAAGGTTAAGACCAATACGGTCGTGGTGCGCGGACAAAATGAGCATGAATTAAACGCGATCGCAGACTTTGTTTGGGCGAGCGGTGGGGTACCCCGCTTTATCGAGGTCATGCCCATGGGGGCGGGTAAAGACTTAGAGATGGTTCCTGCTGAGGAGATCATGAGTCATTTTGAGCTGACCCCCGAGCGCCCTGAAGCGGTCCGTGGCGTAGGCATCGGACCAGCCGATTATTGGATTCATCAAAAGCGCGCGGATCAAGTGGTCGGCGTGATCGCTGCAACCACTCGCAACTTTTGCGCTTCGTGCAATCGGATTCGGCTCACCGCAACCGGCTCTGTGCGGCCTTGCCTAGCCTCAGCGACAGGCAGTGAGCTCAGACCGATCTTACGCGACCCAAAGGCTGGTGACCAAGACCTAGTCGATGCGATCTACGAGGCGCTAGCCATCAAACCAGAGGGTCACCAGTTCAGCGATGGGATTGCCGGTGCGCTGCCGATGATGTCGCTAGGCGGCTGACGTCACCTCGCCGAGCCTTGGTTTGCTGGCGAGCGCCACGAACATGGCGCTTGGCTTGCCGAAAACTGACCCAAAGCAGGATCATAATCCCGCCCAAGAACAGCCAATCAGCGCGCCCTCCTCGACTGACTAAACGTTGATCTGCGCGAGCAGCGTAGCCAGCAAAGGGACCACCAAATCGCTCGTCGCCGCGCCGAGCTAAAGCCGAAGCCATCGGGATATCATCCGCCGCTAGAGCCGCCATGACACCCACCTCTAAAGCCCAAGCGTTGTCCGGCTCGAGTTCATAAAGTCGCTGCGCTGCACGGCGTGCTTCATCAAAGCGTGCTCGCTGAAACAAGCCCTCGGTCTGGGCTCGCAGTGCCCAGCTTGAATCGCCACTTGGAAGGGTGCCTGCTGACACCGCATAGGCGACCTCAATAATCGACTGCGGCGCACGCTCCGCACAGGTCTTGAGCACGGACTTGTCGTCACCTCGCCAGGCAGCGACACAGTAATCCGACCACAACCTGGCGTTACCCGGTTCCGCATCAATCGCTAAGGCTGCTGCCCCACGGCGGGCGGACCAATCGCCAGGCTCGGGCTGTAAAGCAGCAAGTAACATCATAAAAATCATTAGGACGCTCCTTGCCCGAACGGGTCAGACCAAAACCCTAACGGATCAGGCCGCGGAATCAACTGACACTCACGAAGCCCTGCTCCAGCGGCTTCGACCACGACCTCTTCAGCCGCTTCTAGATTGGCATGATCGCCTCGCAGAGCAAAGACTCCACGTCCGGCCATACCGCGCCCAAGACGCCAAGAGGTCAAAAACACGGGGACAGCCTTGAGCGAAGCATCGACCGCTCGAAAGGTGCTGGCCAAGGTTTCGGTCTCGACCATCAAAATCGCATCCTCATGACCTGGTGACTTCATCATCTGACCGCCAAGAGCGGCTAACAAGCCAGGGTGGGCATGAGCCAACAACATGGCATCGACGACCCGGTCACCGCCTACCGCGAGAGCGACCTCAAAGGCTCGGTTGAGCGCCTCAACCTCTCCGTCGAGCACCACCATCTGCCTCGGGCCGCTGTACACCTCGCTCGACACCACACGAACCTGCGCGGATTTGAGGAGATCGTCGACGAGGCGAGCCCCGCGAACCAAGCCATCGAGTTCGATCGCGGCGAGCGCATCAGCTAGTGGATAAAATCGATCAGCGATCCATCGCACAGGCACAGCGGTCCTTAATCAGACGATGCGGAATCGGTCTTTGAGCGTACAACGACGGATCCGAGAGAAACTCAAAGCCGTGGTCAAACCCTCACCCGTAGGACTCGCGATGGTAAACGAAGTGTACCCTTCGCCGCCCTCGGCAAGACCTGCATAATTCGGAGCGTTCTTAATGAAGATGCTCGTGTTAATGACCCTCGCCATCTGATGCAGGTTGTCGAGATTACGACTCCACATCGACGCGGTGTGACCAAAGCCATGCTCACAGCGAAGCGCACCATCAATGGCTGCATCCACGTGAGGATAGCGCACCATTCCCAGCACAGGCATCAACAGCTCATGCTGTACAAAGGGGTGATTTTCTTGAACCTCGCACAACAACACACGCGTCGACTGCGGTACCCGCAAGCCAATCGCATCGGCGATAAAAGCTGCGTCTTTACCGATAAAGCTGCGGTTCACGTGATCATCTGGCGTGATCAATAAGGCTTCGAGCTTACGCAGGTTCTCGCCCTCGATGAGATGCGCTCCTTGGCGACACATCGACTCGCGCAAGGCGTCGGCGACCGACTCCACCACCAGCACCTCTTTTTCAGCGATGCACACCACGTTGTTGTCCAGGCTGCAGCCCAAAACAATACCTTTACCCGCAGCGTCGATGTCAGCGGTTTCATCGACCACGCACGGCGGGTTTCCGGGTCCCGCAGCGATCGCTCTCTTGCCCGAGTTCATCGCCGCTTTGACGACAGCGCCGCCACCGGTCACGACCACCAAACGTGTGCCAGGATGGGTCATCAAATTATTGGCGGACTCAATCGTTGGCTCTTCGAGACAATTCAGTAAGTTGTTGGGTCCGCCGGCGCCCATGATCGCGTGGTTTAAATCGGCGATAAATCGAGCGGATAGACGCTTCGCGGCGGGATGCACATTAAAGACCGCCGAGTTGCCCGCAGCGACAAAGCTGATGGCGTTGCATAAAATCGTCTCGGTCGGGTTGGTGCACGGCGTGATCGCAGCGATCACACCAAAGGGAGCGTACTCCTGCAGCACCAAGCCATCATCACCGGTGCGTACCCACGGCGTCAGGATTTCGGTTCCCGGCGTCTTGGTCGCCACCAAGCGGTTCTTGACCACTTTATCATCCACGCGCCCAAGGCCCGTCTCTTCGACGGCCTCGGCTGAGAGACGATCGAGTTGTCCAAGAGCGCAGTCGCGCATCGCTTGGATAATGCGCTCCCGATCCGCCATGGAAATGGCGATCAGCTCTCGCTGAGCTGCGGTCGCAGCTCGCACCGCCGTGTCTAAGTCAGTAAAGACGCCCGGACGAGCCCCGCTTGCAGCGAGATTAGGTGCCACAGCGGGGGCCTTTGAGACCCTTTGAACCACCTCTGCGACGATGCGCTCTAAGGTCTGCTGATCCAAAGCTTATCCATCCTTCGCATAAACGATGTCGCCATCTTGCTCGACGCTATCGACGATCGCCATGACGACCGCATCCACAGGCCGGTTGTTGGTGACGACGGTTTGCCGAGCCGAAGAGCCCGAAGCAAACAAGACGGTCTCACCAACTCCTGCCCCCACTGCGTCAGCCGCAACGACCGGCGATCCGGCTGGTTTGCCGGCGCCATCGGTGGGTTGAAGCAGCATCAGACGCAGCCCGTCGATGGTCTCCTCTTTGCGAGTCGAGACCACGGTGCCAATCACGTGAGCGAGTTTCACTTCTTCTTAGCGCCTGGGGTGCGACCCAGCGGTAGGGCAGCGTCAACGTTGGCGTGCGGACGCGGGATAATGTGAACGCTTACGAGTTCTCCCACGCGCTCAGCAGCGCGCGAGCCCGCCTCAGTCGCCGCACGCACTGCGGCGACGTCGCCACGAACGACCGCAGTGACAAAGCCACCGCCGATCTTCTCGTAACCAACCAGTTCAACGCGAGCCGCTTTAACCATTGCGTCGGAGGCTTCCACCATCCCTACAAAGCCGCGGGTTTCGATCATGCCAAGGGCATCAGCCATGCTTTCTTCTCCTCGATGAGTGCCGGCGCATGAGCCGGATCATATCAATTATTTTTCAGCTACACCGGTGACGCTTTCGATCGCTGAGATCGCAGCCTTTGAGGCCGCATCAATCTCCGCTTCGTCACCTGAAAGATAAAGTCGTCCAAACGCACCATAGGGGCGAACTTCAATCAGTTTCACATTCGCCGCTTTCTCCGCCTCGTTCGCAGCAAAGACTGCATAGGCGGCCGGGCGGCACTCAAAAATGAACAAGCTCTCACCTGGAACGATCATCGAGCCAAAGCGAAACTTATTAATGACCTGCGCCTGATAAGGCGAGACCCCTCGAATCACCTCGTTCGAGACCACAGAGGGCTTGATTCGCTGATCTTCGGTTAAACCTAAACCATCAAGAATCGCTGAGCCTGCGGCTCGCACTTCGCCGATATCTTCGTGGTGCATTTCCAGGCTGCCGTAAGCGCGCTCCACCACCTGCATCGCAGGCTGGCATTGAGTCGCTTTCAGTGCCGTATCCGTCACCCGGTTGATCGCCATACCTGGGGCGATTTCAACCCACAACGAGGCGACATGGGGAACCGGCAAAAACGCTCGGCTCGTCGTGGCAACATAAGCGGCAAGCTGCGGCTGCAGATTATCGAGCAAGCAATAGGTACGAAGGGTGGTCAAAAGGCGCTCCAACGTCGGCGGGTTTTCAGTACCGTCTAGTAGCCCTTAGCTTGAAAATGACAAAGCTCCTAGAGCGCGTAAAACTTGTCATACAAGCGCGCAAAGTGTTGGGCTTTGATCATTCACGAGGAACCGCCCCATGGAGACCGAGCGCGAGCGCATAGCCAAGCAGTTTGATGCCTTGGTTGCTCAGCTACCCAAGCCAAAGAAAAAGAGCGCAGCGCGCGCCCTGCCTTGGTTGGTGGGCTTGGCCATGGGCTTAGCAGCCATGGTGGCGATGACCACTACGGTTCGAGACTCAGGCGCCAGTCAACCGGCCGTTCAGTTTCCGCTCGCCGTGTGCGGCAACGGCGTGATTGAACCAAGCGAAGACTGCGAGCTCAATCAGCCCGACTGCCCACCCGACTGCGTCCGGCGCGCCGAATCAGTTGATTCGACGACGCCGACGCAAAGCGGGAAGCGCAAAGAGTAACCACGCCACATCACCGAAGGGCGAGCCGGCGCAGCCACAAGCGGTCTCATCGACACCCCAGTTTGCTGCTTCGCTCTCTTCTGGCTCAACGACCGAGATCACGACCGTATCGGGGATGCTTAAGGTCTCGCCATCACCCACGACGAGATCAAAGATGTAGACGCCCGGATCGAGCGCTTTGAACTCTGGTGTCGCGCCGTCAACATTGAGCAGGTCGATCACCGGGCCACCGGCTTGAGTCCAGGCATAGGTGGGCGTGTCTTCTTCTAGGACGACCGCTTCGCCCGCCAGGCTAATAACCACCGGCTCACCCGTCACCGCGAGCTCGACGCGCTGATCCTCACCAGCGATGGCGATCGGACCGTTGTAACGCACCGTGATCACCACCTCATCCTCAGCGCTGCGGTCGCCGCTGGCGTTGACCGTCAGCTTGAAGGTGTAATCGCCGGGGTAGAGGACTTCAACCGTAGCGATCTCCAGGCTGGTGTCGTCAATAGTGACCTCTTGGGGGCCTTCAACGAAGCTCCAGACGTAGGTTAGCCCTTGAGCTAGCGGGTCAAGACTACCGCTGCCATCTAGCTCGATACGGCCTGGGTCCACCGTGCGATCTAAGCCGGCGTTAGCGATCGGATCAATGTCCGGATTCTCTTGAACTTCGATGATCCACTCATGGAGCACCATGTCCTCGCCATCGCTGACTTCCACTTGAACCAAGATCGCCTGACCGACTGATTCAAGCGATGGAACCCACGTCACCAAGCCCGTATCGCTGACGACTTCCATGCCGCCTGGACCGGTCTTGAGATCAAACTCAATCACGTCATCTTCATCCGGATCGTTCGCTCGGATGCGATACTCGTAAGCGATCTCTGCCACTGCGACCGTGATCGGCTCTGAGGTGATAACCGGAGGATTGTTGGCGAACTCATCGATGACCTCTAGCGTAAAGGTCTGAAGGTCGGTTCCGCCGCGCCCATCGCTCACTTGAACGACCACGGGGTTAGGCCCCAGATCGTCTTCGGTGGGCGTCCAGGTGATCTCACCCGTGCTCGCATCGATGTTCATTTGAGCGGGGCTTGCCGCCGCCAAAGTAAACACCAAATTATCGCCATCGGGATCTTGAGCGTTTGCGGTATAAAGGTACTCTTCGCCGACCTGAGCCGTTCCGACAGGTGTGGAAGTAAAGACAGGACGGTTGTTGGCGCCTGGCTCTTCGACCACGACATTCCAGCGCAGTTCAGCTTCGGCGCCACGATCATCCGTTGCGATCAACTGGAACGAGAACGCGCCTTCGCTATCCGGAGTCCAGCGCAGCTGATTACAGCGACCATCCGAACAGTCTGCAGACGGCGGACCGGCTACAAGCTGAACGCTGACCGGGTCTCCGTCTTCATCGGTGACCCGGGGCTCAAAGACGTACTCTTCACCCACAACCGCTTGGGTTTCAGGCTCATTACCAAACTCGGGCGGCGTGTTGGCTTCGACCTCAACTAGAACCAGAGTCTCGCGTCGGTCGAACAAACCGCCGTCATCGGTGACCCGCACGACAAAGCTGAGCGTCTCGCCTACCTGAGCGAGCGCTGGTGTCCAGCGGACCACGCCCGAGTCCGAGTCGATGGTCAGCCCTGGCGGGCCGCTCTCAAGCGACCACTCGAGCTGATCATTATCCACGTCGCTGGCTTCGAAATCAAAGGTGTACAAGACACCTGCGCTGGCACGATCAGGCGCCGCATTTCGAATTTCAGGTGCGCTGTTGGACGCCGGAACCTCAACACCCACCTGGAAGCTCTGCTCATCAAAGCTCCCCAAGGTGTCTTCGACTCGAACCACAACCAGCCAGCTTTGGTCACCTTGCTCTTCGTTAGGGATCCAAGTGATTAGCCCGGTGGTTGCGTTGATGCTCATCCCAGCCAACGTGCGGCCAACCAGGCGATACGTCAGCGGCTGTCCGATGTCTTCGTCTTCAGCGTCGACATCGTAGGTGTAACCCTGACCGACAGACGCTTCAATTACAGGCTCGGAGGAGATCTCTGGTGCTCGATTCGGAACGCCAACTTGCCAGGTGAGTTGGTCAGTTCCACCGCGACCATCAGCGACCTCAACCGCGAACTCATAAGACTCGCCTAGATCGCCGAGGTTCGGACTCCAAGACAGGGAACCCGCGCTGGTTAGACGGGTACCTTCTGGAGCATTAACCAGGCGCCAAGTGAGCGCATCACCATCGGCGTCGGTTGCGTTGAGTGTGGTCGTGTAATCATCGCCGAGGAAGACTTGAGTAGCCGGCGCTGAGGTGATGTTTGGATCGTTGTTGCCGCCGGCTTGAGGGGACACCTCAACCGTCCAGCGCTGTCGATCGTTCGCGTTGCCATCAGAAGCCTCGATCTGGAACACCACCTCGCGGTTTTCAAAGACCGGCGAAGGCTGCCAGCTCACCGCTCCCGTTTCGGCGTTGATTCGAGCACCTGCTGGACCCTCGAGTAAGCGCCAGGTCAGCTCGTCGCCATCAGCATCGGTAGCGACCGGCCCATAGGCGTAAGCAGCCAAGACACGCGCCGAAGTGGGCGGCGAGCTGGTGATGACCGGCGCCTCGTTTTCGAGTTCACCTTCTTCAACCACGATGTCCCATTGTTGGCGATTAACGCCGCCACGGCCATCACGGACCTCGATCGCAAAGGATTGCGTTCCCAGGTCTTCAGCCACAGGCGTCCAGGTCAAAACGCCGGTCGTCGCGTTCATGAACGCGCCTGCGGGTCCGGCCGTCATCACCCAGGCGAGGTCATCTCCATCCGCATCAGTCGCTTGAGCCGAATAGGTGTATTGCTCACCGATGATGCCAATTTCAGTTGGCGTCGAGGTGATTTGAGGCGTGCGATTAGCCAAGCTCCCGTCGGTGATCTGGATCGAAAAGCTTTGCGTATTCGCCAGCTCATTTTCATCCACCGCAGCGATCACGCAGCTCACGGTGCTGCCAATCAACGACTCAGATGGCGTGTACAGCAGCTGCCCTGTGACCGCGTTGATCGTGATGCCTGGAGCGCAGTTATCTTCCAGCACAAAATATCGAACGGCGTCACCGTCGGGGTCGGTGGCGCTGGCTTCATAGACCAACTGCTCACCTGCGGTCGCTTGATTAGGCGGCGTGCTCGTAAAGGCGGGAGGGCGATTCGCCTGACCTGCATCGACGCTCACTTCATAAACCTGCGCGGCAAAAGACGTCCCGTCGGTCACCAAAAGAGTGACTTGGAACCGACCGGCTTCGCCCGGCGTCCAGGTGATCTCACCCGTCGTCGCGTTGAGCTCCATACCAGCCGGCGATGGGTCATCTTCCGAGAAGAACCAGAAGAGCGGGTCACCGTCTTCATCAGACGCCTCGGCGTCATAAGTGTACTGCTCACCAACGCTCGCCTGGGTTTGAGGCTGAGAGGTAATAACCGGTGGGTTGTTCACCGGCGGAGGCGGATCGCCCGAGACTTGGACATTCCAATTCTGTCGAGCTTCGCCGCCGCTCGGGTCCGTGACCACAAGACGGAACGCATGCTCTTGACCACCCTGACCTTCAGTCGGAGTCCAGGTGATGTTTCCGCCGGCGGTGATCGAGGCTCCAGCAGGCGCAGCCTCTAGCGTGTACGTCAGCTCGCCTTGCTCTAAGTCAAAAGCTTGCGCTTGGTACTGGTACACCACACCCGGAGAGCCATTCAGCCCTGGGCTACTGGTGATGATCGGTGGCTGATTGGGCTCACCGTCGGTGACGCTGACAATCCAGGATTGACTGCTAACGCCTCCGTTGCCGTCGCTGACTCGAATCTCGAACTCGAAGTCTTGCCCTGCGCTGCCCTGCGGCACCAACCAGATCACGCCGTTGATCGGACCCCGGCTCTGAATTCGAGCCCCTGGAGGCCCGGTCACGAGGGTGTAGGTCAACTCGTCACCGTCAGCGTCCGCAGCGGTGATGTTGTAGATGTACGGGCTCACCTGCGTGGCGCTGGTGGCTGGTTGTGAGCTGATCACCGGCGCTCGGTTTTCAACTTCACCCGCCACTTGGATGCTGATCTGCTGCAAATCGGCGTTGTCAGCCGGGTCCACGACCCCGATCACGCAGGTCACTAAACTCCCTGCGTCGGTCAAAGACGGCGTCCAGGTAAAGCGCCCGGTCAAGACGTTGATCGACGCCCCATCAGGACAACGGTCTCCATCGGTGAAGAACCTCAGCGTTTCACCCTCAGGGTCGGTGGCGATCACTTGATAAACATATTGCTCTTGAACCTGGGCGTTAGCTGGCGCCGAAGAGGTAATCTGCGGCGCTTCATTCGCAGGAACGCCAACGCCGACCTGGAAGGCCTGGACATCAAAGAGACCGCCTGGATCAATCACAGCGACGACCACTCGATGGCTGATACCCGCCTGGTCTTGCGACGGTGTCCAAGTGATCACCCCGGTCTCAGGGTCCATCACCATACCGGCTGGTGGGTTCTCATCTTGCGGCAGTAAGTACACCAGCTCGTCACCGTCAGGATCGTTGGCGGTGACTTGGTATTGATAAGGAACTCCAACGGTCGCTGCGGTGACTGGGCTCGAGGTAATCGACGGCGCACGGTTGCCCACGTTCGGGCTGACGCGCACGACCCAAGCCTGCTCGGTGATCCCGCCGTTTCCGTCGGTGGCTCGAAGCCTAAAGTTCAGCTCTTGATCCCCTTGCGCTTCGCTCGGCACCCAAGAGACCACTCCGCCCGTCAAGCGCGCTCCAGCGGGGGCTTCGGTTAGAACAAAGTTGATCGTGTCACCGTCTGCGTCGGTGGCGACCGGCGTATAGGCATAGTTCTGCCCGACCGTCGCTTGACCGGAAGCCTGACTGGTGATCACCGGGTCATTGTTTTGGGCGAGCTCATCGACCGAGATCTGCACAACCTGCTCGACCGTTGCGCCCTCCGAGTCTCGAATCTCAAGCACCAACTCAAAGCTCTCGCCTGCTTGGCCTTCGCTTGGCGTCCAGGTCACAACCCCTTCTGGGGTCGCCTGCAGCCCGGCTGGGCCACTGACCAAGCGGAACGTGACCGCATGCCCGTCGGGGTCAACCCACGTCGCGGCGTAGCGATATTCTTCGCCAACGGCAGCGCGATTGGGCGGCGACGAGGTAAAGATCGGATCATTGTTCTGAGGCGCAGCTTCGGAAACAGTGACCAGCCAAATCTGTTCTGCGCTTCCCCCGTCTCCATCGGTCACGGTGACGCGGAAACTCTGCTGACCCACCTGCGCAAGCGTCGGCGTCCAGGTCAGCGTCATGTCATCTTGGAGCGCGCCCGCCGGCATCGTCTGCACGTTGAGCGTCAGCTCGTTGGCGTCGGCGTCAGCGGCGGTCACCGTGTAGGTGTAAAGCTGCCCAACCGTCGCCGTCGTTGACGGCGACGAGGTGATCACGGGATCGCTGTTCGGAGGCGCCTCTTCGCTCACCGTGACCGAGAAATCCTGCACCGTTTCGGCACCGTTTGAATCGGTCGCTGTGACTCTAAAGCCGACGATCTGACCAATCTGTGCTGGCGCAGGCGTCCACGACACGCGCCCTTGATTGTCCATCGAGGAGCCCTCGGGCGAGCGAAGGGGATCGAGCGCGTACGTGACGGTGTCGCCGTCAGGGTCACTCGCCACCACCACGTAGATGTACTCGACGCCCGCAAAGGCTTCGCTGGCTGGGCTCGAGGTCATGATCGGCGCTCGGTTCACGTCTTCAGAGACCGAAACCGTCCAGATCTGCGAAGTCCGTAAACCGCCGCCATCTTCGACTTCGAGCGTGAAGTTTTGTTGAGTCCCTAGCTGTGCGATCGATGGCGACCATTGAACCACGCCCGAGCCTGGATTCACAAAGGCGCCGTCGGGCGCTGCGCTCAAGAAATAGGTGACGTTGGTCCCTTCAGGGTCCGTAGCGTTAGCGTCATAAACATAGGCGCCCCCAACGACCGCATTGAGCGGTGGCTGAGTCGTGAAGACCGGCGGCTCGTTTTGCGGTGGTGGCTCGTTTTGAACCGCAATGGACATGGACTGGGCAGTGATCGCGCCTTCCGAGTCACTGACCCGAATAATGCAGGTGATCTGATCACCCAAATCGCCGTTATTCGGCGTGAAGGTGAACCGACCGCTGGAGCGGTCAATGTTCGCGCCACCAGGACAGCGAAACAGCGCGTAGGTCAGCGTCTGTCCATCCGGGTCGCTGGCGACTACTTGATACACAAGCTGCTGCCCAACGACCGCTACAGTCGGTGGTGTCGAGGTGATAATCGGGGGATTGTTGACCGGCGGCGCATCGTCGACACCCACCTCCCAATCCTGAATCGTCAGGCCGCCTTCACCGTCATCGACAATCACTGAAAACCCGACGATTTCACCGGAGTCGCCTTGGTCAGGGGTCCAGGTCACAACGCCCGTTGCCTGATTGATCTCAGCGCCGGGCGGGTTGTTGTTTCGACCACGAAAGCGAAACCGAAGCGTGTCGCCATCAGGGTCCGTCGCTTCCATATCGTAAACGTACTGAACACCACTCGATGCCGCATTTGGTGCGGTGCTGGTAATCACCGGCGGCTGATTGATCCGGCTTACCGTGATCGTGACCACCTCTTGATCGCTTCGAGTTGGGTTGCCGTCGTCTTCGGCTGTGAAGGTGACGATGTGCTCGCCTTCTTGTCCGTCGACCGGTTGCCAACGGAATAGACCCGTCTGATCGTTGAATGTTGCGCCTGCAGGGAGGTTTGCGACCCCAAGGCTGACCACGTCACCCTCGTCTTGATCGGAGGCCTCAACAGTGAACTGAAGCACGGCGCCGATGCTGACGACTTTGTCGCCAATCGGTTCGATCTCCGGCGCGTAAGCCAGCGGCTCCCACCAGAACCGAACCGCATAGTTGGTGATATCAGCGTCGAGATCGCTGCCGTCGCCATAATAAAACGACAGCCCGAAGTTCTCTTCGGGCGATTCCACACCCATGCTCAAGTTCTCGGTCGGCAGATCGATACGCAGCAGCTCATGGAGGAAGGTGATCTCACCATCAGGCGTCAAACGAAGGGCGACCGAGCCGAGCTCCGAGCCCGAATAATATGGCGCTCGCCAAACGACGACATATTCTTGAGGTGATTTGTACACCCAAACACCGCAGTTGTTCCGACCACAGTCATTGTCAGCAGGGTTCCAGTCCGTCCACGCCGGCGCGATCACCCCAGCGGGGTCATTGTTGTCCGGGAGGCGCATCCCACCGTATTCGCGCTCTGGGTTCCGACCGCCGTCGCCAAAGAAAATGAAGCCGTTCGTGGTGATCGATACCGAGGTTCGCTCGATGCCGTAATACGTGAAGGGAAAAGGTAAGTCGGTGACTTCGTCGGGGTTGCCGGGGTTGTCGGTTAGCAGCTGATCATCTTGGGTCATGACCCGAGCACCAGCAGTCCATCGCTCCTGCCACGTGAACTCCGGGCCGTCGATCTCGTCAGAATCAACCCATCGATATCCGTAGCCGTCCGGACCGCCCGTCGCCGCTAAAGAAGGAGCCGCAACAAGCGATAGGGAAACCAACATTAGCCACCGAAACATAAACGACTCCTAAAACACCGCACTCTTGATAACTGATCGTACCTTATTTTGCTGCATCGCGCTCGCGAGCGTCGAAGTCCCTAGAGCGTCACTCGCCGTCTTTGGGTTTACCCAAGACCTCTTCGCGAGACTCACCCGCCTTAAGGCGATCCAGCGCGTCACTCGGATCAAAGCTGCCATCGCTTGGAATCGACTCGCCGGTTTCGGCGCGCCTCAGCAGCTCGTTATCGACCCAAGACTCGTACATTCCAGCGTCGTATTTCGGGGACGGCTCACGGCCTGCATCCAGAGCAACCTTAGGTTTTTTCTTCTCTTTTTGCCGTTTTCGTGCCGCTTTTTCGATGCTCGCTTTGAGCGCCTCGAGTTCGTCGGTGCTCGGCTCTCTCGCTTCGAAGTCGCTGACCCGAAAATCTGCGGGGATCTGACGGTATTCGGGTCCCGAGCGCATGATGGCTAGCCAGAGCCCCACGACCGCTAGGACGACCGCGGCCAGGGCCAGGCGCCAGCTCACTAGACGAAGGCCGCTTCGGAGATCCGCAAGCTGTGACGAACCGCCTTTTGCGTCTCAAGGTCTCGAGCGTGCAGGCTCAAGATACCATCGACGCTCAAATCAAAGGTGGTCTCGACCCTCACGTGACCTGCTTTGCCGGGTCGGAGGCCATCAAAGACGTGTTCGCCCAGAAACTGGTTCTCAGCAGCCTGGGTGTGGTCCCCTTGGAAAATCCGCATGACCAACTCTTTTTGACCATCATAACTCGTCGTAAAGGTAAGCCTTCGGCTGTTCGGTGTCGGCGCATTTTTCGAAAAGATGCGGAACATCTTCCCGTTCGCCCCTTCGATACCGATCGCCATCGGGATGACATCGAGCAAGGTCACGTCGCTTTGCGCTGATCCACCTTCGGTCTGCAAAGCAGAGGCAAAGATCGCAGCACCAAGCGCCACCGCCTCGTCCGGATGCACTCCCTTTGAGGGCGGCTTTCCAAAGAACACTTCGCACGCAGCGGCCACCGCCGGCATGCGGCTCTGGCCACCCACCAAAAGAACCTCATCGATTTGGTCCGGTTTGAGCTCAGCGGCTTCGAGCACGCCCGAGCAGACTTCGATCGTGCGACCCACCAGATCTTTGGTGAGCTCTTCAAAGCGCTCACGTGTGATCACCATGTTGATGTCGAGGGGATCACCGGCCTCGCTAAAGGCGACAAAAGGTACAGAGATCTGAACCTCTGTCCGGTCACTCAAGTCGACCTTGCACTGCTCAGCGATATCTCGGAGACGCTGTAGGGTCGCCGGCTCGCCGGTCAAATCGACGCCGTGTTCACCGTGGAATGTGGTCAGAATTTCGTTGAGGATAATCTGGTCAAAGTTGATCCCACCGAGGAACAAATCACCGTCGGTCGCGACCACCTCAAAGACGTTGTCACGAATCTCGATGACCGAAACATCAAAGGTGCCACCGCCTAAATCAAAGACCACCACCCGCTCGGACAACTGGCGACCGTAACCGTATGCTAGCGCAGCGGCGGTCGGCTCGTTGATGATCCGGTTGATCTCCATGCCCACTTGATGGCCAGCAGCTTTCACGCTCTGGCGCTGCAGGTCGTCATAGTAAGCCGGAACGGTCACGACCGCTTCGGTGACCTTTTGCTGAAGATGCTCTTCTGCGAGATCTCGAATAGAGCCTAGGAGCTTTGCCGAGATGTCAGCGAGGGTGAATTGCTTGTTCTGCAACACCACCTCGACGGCACCGCCTGTCCCCTCGACAAGCTCATAGGTGAAATACTTCCGGAGGCTCTCAATGAAGCCCTCGTCAAACTGCCGACCGATCAGGCGTTTGGCGCCGTACACCGTGTTGTGCGGATTGAGCTGCCACTGTCGGCGAGCCTCAAAGCCAACCACCTCACGACCCTTGTCGTCGATAGCGAAGATTGAAGGCAACGTGTGGCTGCCGCCGGCGGCACGAACTAGCCGTGGTCGACCGTCATGATCGACATACGCCGCAGCGCTGTTGGTCGTACCGAGATCAATACCGATGATCATGCCCTGGCCGTTTTCCTTCTCTCATCTGCGTCCAAGTAAACCGCGAGCGCGACCTTGGGGCAAGATTTCTGCCGTTTCCTTGACGGGTTTAGTGCTCTTACCCATTGTACCGCCAGGTGCCAACATGACACCAGGAGTCAGGATGAGCCGACGTCATTATACAGTCGCTGTTGCGCTTTTCAGCCTCGGTTTGGGCTGCGCCAGCGCACCAATCGAAAACTCTGTTAGCGAAAGCCCTTCGGGGAATATGCCGACAAGCGCCGATGATTCGGCGATTTTGGATGCATGGATGGCCGCGAGTCGTGGGCAGGCCGCGGGGAAGCGCGCGGCCGAGGCCGAGCCCTTCCGTCCCAAAGCGGATGAGACCGACCCGGTCAAACTGGTTCAATGGGCAGTAGTGCAGCCTGACCGACAGGCAGGCTGGAGAGCGTGCCTTGAGCTCAAATCCCAGCAAGACCGAGGTAAACTCAACGCTTTTTCGCCATGGCCATTTGTCTGCCGAGCGATGCTGCTTGCGGAGCAGCGCATGTTTAGCCAGAGCGACCGCATGCTCGGTGCGAGCAATATTGCGCTAGCATCCATCGAGGTAGCGTACGTCACCGGCCACCTATCCAAACGCCGCTTCGACAAGGTGCGAGCTCACCTCGACAGAGCGCGCGCTGCGGTCCCCGACCACCCCTTGCTCGATTTCCTCTCGAGCAAGGTGGCGACCGATAAAGCTGAAGAGCTTGTTTACCTTGAAAAGGTTTACGCCAAGGACAAACGTCACTTTGAGGTGCTGACTCGACTGGCGAAGTTTTACGACGAGAAAGGTGACTCGAAAGCAACCGAGTTACTCCTCGCAGCTGCCGACGTGAACCCAAAGAACACCGACATGCGTTTAGCGCTCGCCGCTCGATTCCAAAAAGAGGGGAAAACAGATCAGGCGCGCGAACAATACCTAGCGCTGATCGAAGCGGTACCCTTCCATGAAGGTGCGCTCACCTTTCTCGCCGACGATGCCAAGCAGCGAAAGGACAAACCTTCCGAGCTCAAATACGTCCAGGCGATGATCAAAGAGATCAAAGACACCAAAGTCCGGCGAGCGCGCGAGGCTGAACTCCTCGCCCAGACCAACCAATCTGAAGCCGCGGAAAAAGCCTATAAGAACCTGCTTGAACGCGATCCCAAAATGGTCGCTGGCAATCTCTACCTTGCGAAAGTGTTGCTGGCGCGCGGCAAGCCATTCAAAGCCATCGCTCGCTACATCAAAGCAGGCGAGGCTGGACGCAAAGAGCTCAGCGCGCTGGGCGAGCGATACGAGGTTGGAAAGCCGCTGCCATCCAAGGGCCGCTCACTCAACCCGACCATTTGGGCGGCTGAGGCGAAGC
>JBDQPD010000198.1:0-2718 GCA_040260805.1 Myxococcota bacterium
TACCAGTACGACTTCGTGCTTGAGGGCTAGCGCTCGCTAGGGATCCGGAGCCTCAACACGGAGCAGCTCGCTTTGCCCGTGATTCGCTCGGCGGTTCGACGCATCATCCCACTGTAGAAATGATCATAGGGCGGCTCCTCAATCAGCATCAGATCGAACGATGCGCTCTGGGCAATCCACTGGTCTACACGATCCGGACCTCTGGCGATCAGAATTCGTGTCTCGGCTTCGCAAAGCGCCTCGAGCTCCTTGAGGTGCTCTTGGACCAGCTCCTCGTTCGCCCCAGCGTCAAGGTACGAAGCGATCGTTACGACACCGTTGAACCGCGCTGGGCGACCAGGGCGTACCGCAATCTGGTCGGCCATCGTTACCAGCGTCTCGTCATGTGTCCCTTGGTCGACGACCACTAAGATCTCGCGGAAGTAACGGATTCCGACATCTTTGAAGACGGCGACATTGGTCTCAAGGTGGGAGAAGATCCAAGCGAGGGGGTCACGTAGCCAGACCGCGTGTTCGCCTTGATCTTGCCACTCAAACAACACCCATTCGGGTTCGATGATACGACTCAGACCGAGGACCTCCTCTCGGAGGTCTCGGCAGGCAGCGTTGACGTACTCGACCTCGACGCCGAGATTAGAGCCCATCGCCTGTGTCCGGCGTCTCAGCGCGAGTTCATAGGGGTGGTCATGCGCTAAGTCCTGCATCGCTAGCTGCTCGGGAACCTCTCGGACTCGTAAAGCCGCAAGGGTTTGACCGCGACTCAGCGCAGCGCCTAGCTCGATCAGTGGCTCTGGCGGGTTCCTGTCCAGCAAGGTGACCATGGAGCCAACGTTCATCTCAGCAAGATGGTGGCCGGAGGCTGTGCTCGGTCGACTCAAACCACTCACTTCGCGTGCACCGAGCCGTTGCGCGACGCCAGAGCGCTCCCCTACACGCTGCTTGCCGTACAGAGCATAGAGCGCACCGCCGACGATGATGACTCCACCGGTTGCAAGCCAGCCGGCGATCCCAATGTAAAATAAAAGAACCAGACAAAACGCAATCCCGATGATCTGGATCCAGGGGTAAAAAGGCGAGCGAAACGTCGGTTGGTACCAGCGCACGTGACTTTCGCGCAGCACAATCACGCTGATATTGATCGCCATGAACACGAGGATCTTAAAGGCGCTCGCAAGCTTTGCGATTTTCGCCACATCGAGTGTTAGGATCACCAACAACATGGCGCCCGAGGTCAAGAGGATCGCAGGGATGGGTGTCAGGAATTGAGAGCGAACCTCGCCGAGCGCTTTGGGCAACAGCCGGTCTCGAGCCATACTGAACGGAAAGCGAGAGGAGGCGAGTAGTCCAGCGTTTGCCATAGCGACCATCGTCAACGCGCCAATCGCAGCCATCCCAAGCGCCATATTTTTGCCGCCAATCGCTAGCGCCGCCGTGTAGACAGAGCGATAGTCGCCTTGTAAACCGCCTTCGCTCATCCCTGCGTTCGCCGAGACGCTACCCGCCATGGCTATCGACATGCCGACATAGATCAGTGCTGCGATCGCTAGTGTGATCAACATCGCTAGCGGCAAGTTGCGCTCCGGGTTCTTGACCTCTTCAGCGACCGCCGCAATTTTTGTGACCCCTGCGTATGAGATGAACACCACTGCGACGCAGGTCACGAATCCGTCCAGGCCGTTGGGCATGAAGGGTTGCATGAGCTGAGGCTCGTACGTCTTCGTTCCCATGATCATCAGCACCATTAAGCCAATCATGCTGATGCCCACCATGACGATCTGCGCCTGCCCCACCTTGCGCACACCGACCATGTTGACCACGGTCACGAGGGCGAGGAAGCCCACCGCCGCCGTGGTAGCGTCGAGTTGAACGAGCATCTCAAGATACAGAGTGATTCCCACGAGCGCAAAGGAGCTCTTGAGCAGAAGAGACGCCCAAAGACCTAGCCCGCAGATCGTCCCTACCATGGGACCGAACGCTCGCTCGAGGTACACGTAGGCCCCGCCAGATGTTGGCATCGCTGTTCCGAGTTCGGCTTTCGACAACGCAGCCGGAAGGACGCAGACACCCGCTATACCGAAGGCGAGCCACATACTCGGACCGGTAAGCTCAGCGGCGAGGCCGGGGATCACAAAGAAGGCGCCGAGGGTAGCACCCAAGCTGATGGCGATAATGCTGGTCAAACCGAGACGACGTTCGAGTTCAAGCATCTGTTTGACTCCTAGTCGCTTTCTCATAACAGATGCTCAGCAGAGGTCTAGATATCGGCTATAAATAGTTGAAGTCGACCCACAACTCTCGGCAAACAGCCAACACTCTGCTGCCACGTCTTGACCACGCCGAAAGTGGCGGGCCATCGTGGCTCCTCGGGCAGATATCCGAGCACCGCGGCTCGGCTGCATCCGACTATAACTCTAGCCTAACGTGAAAAAGTGGAGAGACCATGCCTGATATCAGCAACCCTATTCAGCGATTCTTTTGGGACAAGCTCACCAACGGTGGCTTGGACCTTGTGGATCAAAGTCGGGTCGATAAGCTCGTGGATTACGTGACCAAGAATGAGGTCACCAGCGAGGCAGCATCCCCTACCGACGGACGTCAGATCGACAGCTTCGAGCGCGGCGCCCTCAAAGAGCTGCTCGATTCAAACAGTTGGCGCAGCCTGCTCACCGATGACGGCGTCGCCCGGCTTGAAAAGACCTTGGGCATTCAGCACCAAGA
>JBDQPD010000059.1:0-20912 GCA_040260805.1 Myxococcota bacterium
ATAGCGTCGGTTCTGCGACGTACGAGCGCCCCGGTTGCTGAACTCTCGATAGTAGTAAGGGTAGCTGTTCGAGTAGTAGGTGCTGCCGTTGATGGTCGAGCGAGCCCAGCCATCATACGCATCAATGGAGCCATTACTGATATACCAATAGTAGCTGTACAGATCCCACAAGTAACGATCTGCGTCGTAGATGTTGTTGTAAAAGTGGCTCGCTTGCGCTTGAGCCGGCCAAAGCGAGAGCGCCAAGGCGGCAAGCATCACTCGACGCACGTTGATCAGAGTCGACATCAACACCTCCGTATTGGCTATCTCAAAACGAGCCAATATCTACTGGAGCATACATTGTATGCCTGGTGTTCGAGAATGTATACCGCCGCTAAACCCTCGTGGATATAGGGATGTTTTGACCCAGCGAGTCTCTACATAACGATATTTTTAAGGTTTTACCCGTCCCGTTTATTGAACTCGACGCCTCTCTTGTGAGCGGTCCGAGCCGAATTTTGGGCACAACAAAACCCGCCGCAAGGACGGGTTTCGTAGCTCGCAAAGAGAACGGGGTTGAGCGCTTAGACGCGGCCCGAGTAACGTTCCACGACTGCGATGGGGTCGACGTCGAGGCAGACCTCTTCGGTCTGTGGCTCGCGCACGAAGGTGATCTTGTTGGGACCTTCGGTCACATCCAAGAAGCCCGGGATGGGCATCGAATGGCGAGGGTAAGCACCCTCTGCGTTGAGCTGCTTCACCCAGGTCGAGCGTTCTTTAATGGTCACCACATCGCCGGCGCTGAGCACCATCGAAGGGATGTTGGCGCGCTTGCCGTTGACCAGGACGTGGTTGTGACTGACGACCTGACGGGCGGCGCGGTTGGTCGGAGCCAAGCCGGCTCGGAACAAGACGTTGTCGAGTCGGCTTTCCAGCAGGGCGAGAAGCTTTGCATCACTGGCTTGCTTTGAGTTGAGCGCGCGGCGGATGACGTGACGGAGTTGCCGTTCACGCAAGCCGTAGTGAAAGCGAAGCTTTTGGGTCTCTTTGAGACGCAGCGCATAATCGCTAGCCTTGCGTGGGCGACGCCCTTGGCCATGAATGCCTGGGGGGTACATACGAACGGTGTCCTTTTGAACGAGGCCTGGAAGTGCCACGCCCAAACGACGCACCTTGCGAAGTCGGGGTCCGGTATATCTACTCATTGCGATGCCCTTTCTGGCTCTTTGGCATGAGCTTTTCTGCTCACGCGTCGCGGGTATAAAGCATCATCCGAATTAGATGAGGCGGCGCTGGTTGCCCGGCCAAGCGCGAACAGGCAACAAAAAAGAGGACTAAGATCCTAGGTCGGTTCCAAGCTCGAGCGCTTGAGTCGCCAGCTCAATTCAGCACCCTTCGTTCGGGTGCCAAAGAGTCCGGTGGAAAATTGCCAACTCCAAGTCTGCGCTTCGATGAGCCAAGATAACTTGATTTGGAATTCACCTGCGCTGTCGATCGGCGGGCGCGACTGAAAAAATAGGGGTTGGATTTCAGTCAGATCAAAGGCTCCCCAGTCCGGGAGGTGACCGCTCAGTTGTGCTTTATTGAGGACAAACAAACACGACTCGCCGCCAAAATCGGCGGCGATCTTGAGACCATTAGGGGTAGTATTTACCTGAATCGAGACCGAGCGGCGCTCACCATGAGCGTCATCACTTTGCCCAAGCCAAAAGCCCTCTAGACTCAGTGTTCGCCCTTAGCATCACCACCGGTATGATGAGCGGCTTTGTGCTTGGCGACGGCTGCGGCGCCAAGTTTGTGACCCCCATAGATCGTGATTCCGAGACCGATCCCGGCAACGACCAACAACACTAAAAACGGTTTAAGTGCGGCCTTCATGGGTCCTCCTACAGCTCGAGGGGCTGATTAGCCCGTTGGGATTGAGCAGCGATGCGCTCATCCTGGCGCCTGCGAATATTGTCAAGGCTATCGTTTGGAATCGAATCGATCAAACGGCGCGTGTACTCTTGCTCAGCCTGTTGGTAGATCTCTTCCGACGGGCCCATTTCAACGATCTTACCGGCATTCATCACCGCCATCACGTCGCTCATGAACTTAACCACCGAGAGGTCGTGACTGATAAAGATATACGACAGTCCACGTTTCTCTTGCAGCTCTTTGAGCAGATTCAAGACCTGCGCCTGGACGCTCACATCCAGAGCGCTCACGGATTCATCACAGATGATGAAGCTTGGATCGATCGCCAGGGTGCGTGCGATGCAGATACGTTGCCGCTGACCGCCCGAGAACTCGTGAGGGAAGCGACGCAAGTGTTCACCGCCCAAGCCAACCTCTTCAAGCAGCGAGACGCATCGATCTCGACGCTCAGCGGCGCTCGAGCCGATGCCATGAATTAGCATGGGCTCAGAGATCAGTGATTCCACTGGCATTCTTGGGTTGAGGCTAGAGTAGGGGTCTTGAAAGATGATCTGGAGATCTTTGCGTACGGTGCGCAGATCGGCGCCTTGAAGCGTTGCCAGATCCCGAAGTTCGCTCTCTGGATTCGGCCGAAACCGAACCACTCCTCCAGTGGGCTCGATGAGCCGAAGAATTGCTCGACCGCAGGTGGTTTTACCACAGCCCGACTCGCCGACTAAACCTAAGGTTTGTCGTGGATGAACTTTAAAGCTGATCCCATCCACGGCGCGCACGTAATCATAAGTGCGACGCATCATCCCCTTTTTGAGCGGGAAATAGACCTTGAGATCCTCGACTTCGAGGATCGGAGGCTCATCCGAATGCGGCATCTTGCCACGGCCGGAGTTGACCAACTCATTGAAACGTTCATCGCCTAAGTCCTTGGCGACCACGATCGGATTACCGCCGTCGTCTTGCTGAACCTCCATGAAGTCGGTGACCGTCGGCAGGCGTTTGAAGGTGCTGTCCAGTCGCGGCCGGCAGTTCAAAAGACCGCGAGTGTATGGGTGCTGAGGGTTCTCAAAGATCTGGCTGACGTTACCCGTTTCAACGAGCTTACCTCGGAACATCACGGCGACATCGTCGGCGATTTCACCGATCACACCCAAATCGTGGGTGATGAACAAAACCGCCATACCTCGTCGGTCACGCAATTCTCGAATCAGATCGAGAATCTGAGCTTGGATCGTCACATCGAGCGCCGTGGTGGGTTCATCAGCGATGAGTAAGCGGGGGTTACAGCTCAGCGCCATGGCGATCATGACGCGTTGTTTTTGACCACCTGACATCTCGTGAGGGTAGCGATCCACGCTGCGCGATGGGTCAGGAATGCCGACCTCGTCGAACAGCGCAATGGTCCGGTCTCTCGCTTCTTCCTTGCTGATGTCTTCATGCAGTCTGAGGGCTTCCATCACCTGCTCGCCGACCGTGAAGACGGGATTCAGGCTCGTCATCGGCTCCTGAAAGATCATCGCCATTTCTTTACCGCGCATCTTGCGCAGCGCAGCGGCCCCTGTGGTCTGTAGGTCGCGTCCTAAGAAGCTGATCTTGGAAGCCGTGACCTCGGTAATCGCCTCGGGAAGCAAGCCCATGACGGTCAACGAGGTCACCGATTTACCCGACCCGGATTCTCCAACCACGCCTAAAGTGCGGCCTGCACGGATGCCTAAGGAGATATCATCTACCGCCTTAACCACGCCATCTTCGGTGTGAAAGTAGGTCTTGAGACCCTCGATTTCGAGGACGCTTTCAGGATCGTGCATGAACAGCTTACTCCAACTCAGCACGTGCCCTATAGCCGCTTTGCATCGCCCTGAGAAGAACGACCTGAGCGATGAGGCTTAGTACGGAATACCGAGCTTTTTATACAGGAAATGGATCAGCCAAGCCGGGCCAACGAAGAGAAACTGAAGGTCCTCTAAGAAGCTCGGTTTCTGACCTTCGATATGATGACCAACGAACTGAGCAATCCAAGCCACCACAAAGATCGCAGCGCTGACCTGCCATAGCGACCAGGCGCTGGCATCGATCAGCATGATGCCCCACAGACACAAAACCGTGTAGCCGAGCATGAACAGACTGATCGTCAGGCTGAGACGAATGTAGAACCCAAAGAGCACGCCGAGCATCGTCACAGCGCCCAAGTTCGCAAAGGGCGCTAAGCCTTCGCCCAGCAACCCGCCAAGCCCCGGAATCGGAACAGCCCACAACAGCCCGAGGGTAGCGAAGACAATCACGGGAACACAGAACCAGTGAATGAGTTTGTTGATCGGGTTTTGATGGCTCTCGCCGTAGGCTTCAAACCATTCGTCTGCGCTGCGCATAAGAAGCCTCCTGTCGTAGGGTGCCTAGTGTGGCCGCTCTGAGCCTTGGCGGCAATGGGGCGCCTGCTTTAGTGGTGTTGTTGGTTTGATGTGCGCAGTCGACGCGCCATCTCAGCGGCGAAATGACGATAGAACTCAGCCGCCATGTCGGGGTGAGTATCCAGGAGATGTTGAAAGTCGTCGTGTCGAATGGCGAGGACGGCAAGCGCTGTGGCTGCTCGCACCTTCGCTGAAGCAGGGGCGTCATCGACCAGAGCCATTTCGCCGAACCATGAGCCCGCACCAAGTTGTGCTAACTCGCCACCGCTTGCGCTGAGCACAGAGGCTTTACCTTGGATGAGAACGAAGAGCTGATGGTTGGGTTGGCCAGCCTCAATCAGCACCTCGCCTTTGGCAATTCGGCGTCGGTCAAAGGCGTCATAAAGCGCTCGCATTTGCGGTAGCGTCAGGCCTGCGAGCAAGGGGTGGCGTTGTAGGATCTCGATCCCAGATCGCACTCGATTATCATCAAATTCTTCAGCCTTAGCGGCCGTTTTGACCACGGGGGTTGGCGCTGAGGCTCCTTTGCATAGGGTCAGTCGTTCGGCGACGTCTTTGTAGCTGAAGTTCCAGCTTGCCAGCTGCTCTAGTGAGCGCAGCGCTTGGTCATAGTCATGCTGGTCCATGAGAATAATGGCGCGCTCGAGATACAAATCGGCGTTGGCTTCTTCGATTGAGTCCTGCCCGATCCCCATTTCAAGACGCCTGATGGCAAGCGGGCTCATCTGCGCTTGATGCAAACCTCGCGCAGCGAGCAGGCAGGCTTTACGAAAGCTAAAGTCATCAGGCGGCACCTTCTGCAGCAATGGAATCGCACGGTCTGAGCGGCCCGCCTCAAGCAAGCATTCACCAGCTCGAAAGATAGCCCCAGCTCGCTCAAAGGCCATCCCTGCCTTAAGCGGATTCTCTAATCGGAGCCACAGCTCGGCAGCTTTGGTAAAACTCCCCGACGCCTCATAGCAAATAGCGGCTCGAGCGAAGACCTTTGCGCGCCAGTACATCTCGGCGGCGTTCGCTGGGTCACCAGCCTTTTCGTACATCTGCCCGCTGCGCGCAAAGTCACCGATCTGGTCAAAACACTCAGCGACCAGTCGAAAGTGTCGGGCTTTGTGGAAGAGGGTTGCGAGTCGACCGAGGCGGTCGTGTTCTCGACCGGTGCGCTCAATCAGGAGGTAACCTAAATCAGATCGGCTTTTGCTGTAGTGATCGATCGCGGCGTCCATGCGATTTTTCGCAAGGTGCGACTCAATGATTCGAAGTTCTTCGGCGTCGTGTAAGCTGCTCATGGTTTAGACCATGAACAAAAGCGCTGCGCTCGAAAACCCCTAGCCGAGGATCTCAAGGCCCTTTGAGTACTCAAACATGGCTGCTGGAATGACCACGTCTTCGATCCCGCCCACCAAGTCGTAGTCGTGAACCTCTTCGATCCGTAGTCGCACGAGATCACCCGGATTTGCCCAGCCATCATTGATGTAGGTGATCCCATCGATCTCCGGCGCTTGACTCACTGAGCGCCCCTGCAGCAGCAGCTCCGTCTCTTCGCTGACGCCATCCACTAAAACCTCGATGGTTTGCCCGATCAGCGCCTCATTATGCCGGCGATGAATTCCCGCCTGAAGTTCCATGATTCGAGCTTGGCGTTCTGCTTTGACCTTCTCGGCGATCTGGTCAGGCAGCGAGGCCGAGGGCGTGCCCTCTTCTTGGCTATACCGAAAGACACCGACCCGCTGAAATTCCATCTCTTCAACAAAGTCATAAAGCGCTTGAAATTCTTGTTCGGTTTCACCGGGGTAACCCACGATGAACGTGGTCCTCATGGTGAGGTCAGGGACCTCTTCTTTGAGACGGTGCAAGATACTGCGAATCTTATCGGGATGCGTTGCGCGCTTCATGCGCTTGAGCATCGCACCATCGATGTGTTGGATCGGCATATCGAGATAGGGCAAGACCTTGGGATGGTCCCGCATCAACTCAAGAAGCGGCTCTTTGATGTTGCGCGGGTAGGCGTACATCAGCCGAATCCAAGCCAGCCCATCGATCTGAGCGAGCTCTTCGACCAGTTCGTGTAGTTTGGGACGACCGGGCAGGTCGACGCCATAGGCGGTGAGGTCTTGAGCGACTAAGATGAGCTCTCGAACGCCGCTCTTCGCTAAACGGGTTGCTTCTACCACCAGGTCATCAATGCCACGACTATTTTGCACGCCGCGCAGGGTGGGAATGATGCAAAAAGCACATTTGTTTGAGCAGCCCTCTGCGATTTTTAGGTAGGCTGTGTGCCGGGGCATCGAGTTGACCCGGGGCACCGCAGAGGTCGCAACAAAATCCGGATCCGAGACGATCCGCCGAGGCATACCCGCAGCCCGCTCAAGCACCTCGGAAATTTTGGCGTATTCTGCGGTGCCTAAGAAGTAGTCGACCTCTGGCATCTGCTCAGCGAGCTGGTCGGCATAGCGCTGCGCAAGGCAACCACTGACCACCAGCGCCTTGCAGCGGCCGCTGTCTTTGAGTTCGGCCATTTCAAGTATGGCATCGACGCTCTCTTCTTTGCTTTCATCGATGAAGGCGCAGGTGTTGACGACGATGGCCTCGGCACGTTCTGCCTCATCGACAACTTGCCATCCCTTGACCCCTAAAATTGCCAGCATATGCTCAGCGTCTACCCGGTTCTTCGGGCATCCTAAGCTGACAAAGTGCACTCGGCGATCAGGGATCATGGGGGCTCCATCAAGCCCCCTCATAACCGACCTCGCGCCAAGACGGTACATTTAACGTGCGCAGGTTGCCCTAGCGCGTTGCGCTGCGACAGCGAGCGCTTGCCGCATTGATCGCTTGGATGTGCCTGCCGATAGCCTTGGAGTCGGCTTGGATCTTTGGAAGGGCGGAGTGCGCAACCAGACCAGGACAAAGCGGAATCTGAGATTTCCCCGGCGTGATCTTTTCGATTTGGCGTAGGTCGGCCTCAAGCGATTCAATGAGATCGCTGATTGCCTTTTGCGATCGAGCCATCGTGCTCAGCGCGCTTTGACATGTGGCTTTGGCTTCGGGCTTGAGCAGGACTGCGCTGTTGAGACGAGTCTCAGCGGATCGGATTTGCGGCCCCGTCTTGCGCATCTGACGCCGCAGGTCTTTGATTTGTTTTTGAGCCTGGCTGACGAGCTTGGCGCGGTCAAACTGACCAAACTTTGCGCTCCGGGCGTCCGAGTCAAAGGTTCGAAAGATACTCTGAGCATCTGTCGATAGTTTGCCCATCGCCTGATGCAGCTTTTCTGCTCCGTCGCGGATCGATTGGTTTTGCTTCCAGCCTGGGCGGTCGCTGTACAGGCGCTTCTTACCTTTTGAGATCCGATCAAATCGCTTGAGCAGTTGCTTCAGTTTTCGGTGCTTGACCTGCATCTGCCGTCGAACGGTATCGGCAGCGCGCAAGGACTTTCGTAAGTTCGGATACGGCGCTGTGGCCATAGGTGCGCCTTGATTTTTGCACTGACTGAGCATGCGTTGTCGCTCTTTACGCGCCGAATCGACGGATCGAGTCAGTTGGGCACTTTGGGCGCTGAGTTGTTTCAGCGCTTTGCGTTGAGGGCCGACTTGTACGCTGTATCGTAGAGTGCAGCTCATCAGACCTAAAGCCAGCCCAGCTAAGAGCATTCGAGTGATCATTTGTCTCTCCAGCAACAGGCGGTCAGCATGTCCGAGATTGGGTTGAGCGCCAAGGACCTGCTCACGCCCGGTAGACTTGGCGAGCCAAGAGCGTTTACCTATCGCCTACGAGGAGAGCAGACGTGAGCCTTCGGCGGTGCTTGTTGATGATCTCGGTGCTGATCAGTTCAGCCTGTGCAAATGAAGTCGTTCAGCATGATCTGAGCGAGCGCCAGGCAGTACAGATCCAAGTCTTGCTTGAAAATTCGGGGATCGAGGCGGTCAAAATCCGCGATCCCAAAGCGCGGAAGCCCAGCTTCTCGATCGAGGTCAGCCCGGGTGAAGCCGGCAAAGCTCGTCGTTTGTTGGTGCGCCATGATCTGCCTCGACGCGAAAGCCGCGGCATGTCCGAGACCTTCTCTGCTGATCCAGGGTTGATTCCAACCGCCATGCAAGAGCGCGCTCGTTTGATTGCTGCGCTCTCGGGTGAGGTTGAGAAAAAGCTCCGTATGATCCCTGGAGTTGCGGACGCTCATGTGACCGTTGTGCTCCCCGCAGATGACCCATTGCGTGACGTGGATGCTCCAGCAGAGCGTGCGACTGCGTCGGTTGTTTACCGCTATCTAGTGAAAGCCAACGCCGATGAGAAACCACCCTTGGCAGAGGGCGACTGCCGCTCTTTAGTCGCGGCTTCGATCCCTGGTTTGAGCCCCAATGACGTGGTCGTTGTGTCGCGTCCGGCGATCGCCGATGTCTTTGAAGAGGTCAAAGGCGATCCGACGGTCAGCTTCTTAGGTGTTCGGGTGCATCCGAGCAGTCGCGGGCGCTTTCGCTTGGTCGTTTTGGGCTTACTTGGAGTGTCCCTCATGAGCTTAATCGGACTGGGGATGGTGGTGATGCGTCGCCGCCGTGAGGCTTCGGTGTGACCGATCCGGCTCATGATGCGGCTCTGGTTTGGGCACTTGGAACGCGCGGTAGCGTCGAGCATCTAGAGCAGCTTGACCCCGAGCGGGCCGACCGTCTTCGTCAACCGCTTCAGAAGGTTCTTGATCTGTCGCGTGACCAGCGGATCGCCTTTGCTGGTCGCGAAGCCCAACGCCTGAGCGCGTCTCGTCTTCGGCGCGGGTTAGAGGGAATTGATCCGTCGTGGATCGTCGAGGCTTTACGCGGTGAAGAGCCGCACTTAGTCGCCGTTGCTCTCGTCTTTTTACCGACACCTGTACGACGCACGGTCACCAAGTTGCTGCCGCGCAAAGTGCGCGAGGCGATGCCAGGTCGTAAAGCATTAGAGAACGTCGAGCAGGTCTGGCTCGTTCGCTGTCGCGATGTTCTGGATCGCCGGATACAAGCCCTGCTGCCTGATTTGCAACGAGGGGCGCAGATTGATGTCGCTGGACTCGAGCACCGCCTGCGCGAGCTGGGGCGACTCGAAGCCGCCTTGGGGCTTTATCGGGTCGGGCGTACCGCATTGGCGCGTTTTGTTGCCAATATGGAGCCTGGAGATCGACCGGCTGTCCAAGAGGAGCTCAAAGCAGCTGATGCGATCCCAGATGTTCGCCTCGAGCGAGCGGAGCGATTTTGGGGTCGTGGCGCAGGCGTGGATCAAAAAACCGATGATCTGCATTTGCGGGCTGGTCTTTGGCAGCTCGCGCATGTCCTGATCGTCGATCATTATTCCTCGCATTTGCGCAGTTACTTTCTCTATCTGCCGCGCCGCTGGGTTCAAGAGCTCGAGCTCATGGCGGACAAGGTACGTGAGCCAGAAGAGGGCTTCGCTGAGCAGCTGCTGGCGAGTCTTAATCTGCTGCCTGAGGGTGGCTGATGGCACGAATAATTAAAGCGGCTAAGAGCGATGCTGAGCCTGGACGAGCGAAGGTGTCGAGGCGCGTAGAAGACGCAGAACACCAAGCATCTGATTCAGTCCGAACTGCCGGCGACGAGGGTTATAATCTGGGACGCTTAGATGCTGCTGAGCTTGTGCGTCGAGTCGACGCGCTTGAGGAAGAACTCGTCGAACAAACCGATCGCCGAGTTCAGGGCGCAGCCCAGTCGCTCGTCGAAGAAATTTTACGGCGAGAGGTGTCCGATCCCGATGGGTTTTTAGACATGATTCGGCACAGCTTGCGCGCCATGCGTCGTGGGCGAGAGATCTTCCTGCGCGTCCACCCTGATCGAGCTAAGCATCTGCAGGACCACCGAGACAGTTTGGTCGCTGTTTTGGGGCGAGCAAGAACGATCGAGATTCGTGAAGACATCTCGTTGAGCCGGGACGGTTGCGTCGTCGAGACTGACGCAGGCGTTCTGGACGTCGGTCTAGAGACTCAATTGGGCGCCCTTTTTGAAGGGATGGACCGATGAGTTACCGCAGGAGTCGGATCATCCGTCGCCAGGACGTCGTCGAGGGTGAACGTCTTGACGTGCTGCGCTCGCGCGCCATCGACAGGGCGCGAACGATTTTGGAGCGGGCTGAGGACAGCGCTCATCAAGCGAGGCAGCAGCGGCGGGTTGAGGGTGCGCGTGATGCAGAAATCGAGGCAGGGCTTCGCCTGCTCGCTGCGTTGAGACAGCGTGACGCCACGCTCAAATCGAGCCTCGTGACCCTTGAGCACATTCTGCATGAGGCGCTGAAACGTGTGGTTGGGCGTGAGGAGTTGAGCAGCAGCGCGACCGATTCGCTGAGCGCTCGGCTTGAAGCTTTGCGTCAACGCGACGCGGCTCAACTCACTTACCCAAAGGGCGACAAACCCAATGAAGAGCCTTGGTTTAGTGCAAAGACTGGCAAGGGATGGCGTGTCGCCTTTAACGATGTAGATTTGGATCTCGGTGAGTCCTTTAGCGCTTCGGTATTGTCCGAGGACTCAAGCGCCTTTCAAACCGGTTTACCGCGCCTAGCCGATGTGGTGCGTACGGCACGCCCGGTCCGGCTGCGTGGCGCTGTGCACGAGCTGACTGGACTCGTCTTGCAAGCCTCAGTCACCGGCGTTCGCATCGGTGAGATCTGCGAGGTCAGCGATCCAGACTCAGGCCGCGTCATCACCTGTGAGGTGGTCGGCTTTCGTGGCAATCTGGTGATGTTGATGCCTCTGGGTGAGGCCTCAGGTATCGGTCCGGATTCAGAGGTTGTTCCGACGGGTCGGCCCCTTGAAGTGCGTGCCGGCTGGGGTTTGCTCGGCCGTGTGCTCGATGGTCTAGGTCGCCCGATGGATGGTGGCCCTGCGCTTGAAACCGTCGAAGATTTAGAACCGTGGTCGATTGATCGTACCGCGCCAGACCCATTGACACGTGAGCGGGTGAGTAAGCCGATTTCGATGGGCGTGCGCGCCATCGATGGAATGCTGACAGTCGGTGAGGGGCAGCGCATCGGTGTCTTCGCAGGGTCGGGCGTCGGTAAGTCGACGCTGATGGGACAGATCGCACGCAATACCGAGGCTGAAGTGGTGGTCGTGTGCTTGATCGGTGAACGTGGTCGAGAGGTACGCGATTTCATTGAAGAGAGTTTGGGTGAAGAGGGGATGAAGAAGTCGGTCGTGGTCTGCGCGACCTCGGATCAACCCTCTTTAGTGCGTCTCAAATCCGCCTTCGTCGCCACCGCTATTGCTGAGTGGTTCCGAGACCAAGGCGCCAAAGTCTTGTTTATGATGGACAGCTCAACCCGCTTCGCTCGCGCGCAACGAGAGATCGGTTTGGCTCTTGGCGAGCCTCCCGCACGACAGGGCTATCCACCCTCAGTCTTTGCGCAGATACCGCGCTTGATGGAGCGAACCGGCAACTCGGCGCGAGGCTCGATCACGGCGCTGTACACCGTGCTGGTTCAAGCCAGTGATATGGAAGAGCCGATCGCCGATGAAGTGCGCGGTATTCTCGATGGACACATCATCCTTAATCGTGACCTCGGAGCGCGCAACCATTGGCCGGCGATCGATATTCTGCCGTCGCTCAGTCGAGTGATGAATGGCATTATCGATCAGGACCATCGAAGCGCTGCGTCGGTGCTAAGAGAAGTTCTTGCTGCTTATGACAAGCAGCGTGATCTGATCTTATTGGGTGCTTATGAGTATGGTTCTGATGACGCCACCGACTATGCTATTGATCGAATCGAAGAGGTCGAGACCTTCTTGAGGCAAAGCACAGAAGAATCACAAGATCTTGAGCGAACCCGCGAAGAATTGGTCGCCCTCTTCTCAGATCGAGTCTGAAATGGCTGAGGCTTATCGTTTAGCCGCATTACTCAAGCTTCGTGAGCGCGCTCGTGAGGAAGCTGAGCATGAGCTCGCCAGGACGCAATCGGCGCAGACCAAGGCGGAGCAACAGCTCGAGGCGACGCAGCGGTTTGAGGCCGCGTGCCGAGCGAAGGTCGAAGAAGCCCGAGATCAGCTCTACGCTGGAGACAACCTGACCATTGGCTTGATCCAGACTCGAGAACAGTTCTTGAAGCGCCTGGTGGCAGAGCATGAGGACGCTCAAGGTGAAGTGTCTCAAGCTGAGCAAAACGTCGCTCAAGCCAAAGAGCATGTGCGGGTTGCTAACGAGGCTTTGATCCAAGCGAAGCAAGATGAGGAAGCCTTGATCAAGCACCGAGACAAATGGGAAAAAGAGCAAAAGACGATCAAGCGTCGCCGAGAAGAGGACGAAGCCGACGATATCGCCCAGACCATGTGGCGAAACAAGTCATGAGACGGGCTTGTTGGCTTATGCTCTTATGCAGCTGCCGCTGCGGCTCGATTGAGACCACGGTGCTGACGGACCCTGGAGTCAGCGAAGCGGGTCCAACGGTCGATTTACCCGGTTCAGTGCAAGCACCGCTTCCTAAGTTGGATCAGTTGATCGCTGATGAGGCGAGCGTTGAACGCAATGTTCTCAAGCTAAAGGGTCTGGGCTTAGGCGCCCTGATCGACGCTGGACCAACACCCTAGCGTGACCCGTTCGCGCTGACCTAAATCGCGCCGGCTCTCGACTGAGGAAAATCCTCGCTCCGTCATCAGGCGCCGGACCCGCTCGCCTTGGGTGTGACCGTGCTCGATGAGCAACCAGCCCTTAGCGCTCAGATGCTTCGGCGCTTGGGCAACGATTTGACGAATGAGCTGGAGTCCGTCTTCGCCTGAAAATAAAGCAAGGCTTGGGTCGTGTAACTTGACCTCTGGGTCCAAACCCTCGCGCTCCGACTCGCCAATGTAGGGGGGGTTGGTCACGATCACATCGAAGCTTTGGTCCAGCCTAGAAAAGACGTCAGATTCAAGCCAGGTGATCGGTTGGTCGGGCAGACAGTGCTGCCCATTGCGCCGAGCGACCTCAAGCGCCTCATGGCTGATATCGGTTGCGACCACCGACCAATCGGGTCGCTCTGCAGCGAGACTGATCGCCAGACACCCGCTGCCCGTGCACAAATCAAGCACTTGCGCAGCGGCTGGAACCTCAAGTTTCAAACCGAGCTCAACGAGCAGCTCAGAGTCGCTTCGGGGCGAGAGCACGTCAGGTGTCACCAGGAAGTCGTGATTCCAGAATCCTTTGCTCCCGATAATCTTACTCACGGGCTCGCGGCGCCCTCGTCGCTGCAGCAGCGGGCGAAAGGCAGCGAGTTCATGTTCGGCGAGTGGACGATCCGTCTGTAGATAAAGGTCTAGGCGCTTCATCCCAAGCGCCTTTGCCAGCAGCGTGCCCGCATCGACTTTGGGTTGGTCCACCCCTCGCTGGGTAAGCCATTCCTCGCTCACTTTGAGGATCGAGCCGATCGTATGCGTCACAGCGTTCACGGCTCAAGCACTTTGCCTGGATTGAACAATCCAGCGGGATCCATTGCCGATTTGAGCCGGCGCTCTAAGCCCATACGCGCCGCGCCCGCTTCCCAGGGTAGAGCATGTCGCTTCGCTAAGCCGACGCCGTGCTCGCCTGTGATCGTACCGTCCAGTCGCAACGCAATTCGAAAGATCTCATCTTGTAAGGTCTCAACATCCGCACGCTGAGTCTCGTCATCAAAGAGAATATTGACGTGCAAGTTCCCATCGCCGGCGTGCCCATAGGTAGCGACCTCAAAGGGGGTCTTTTGAGCCGCCTCACGCATGGCGTTAACCGCGTCATTGAGTCGTCCCCTTGGGACCGCAACATCTTCGCTGACTTTCAGATTGCGGCGTTCCGCCAATGCGACCGATAAGTCGCGCCTTGGCGCCCAGATTCGTTCGCGATGCGTCTCGGTTTGAGCAACCAGTACATCCAGAGCACCTGCTGCTTGGGTGAGCGTGACGAGCTCATCGAGAGACTGCTCTTCCGATCCATCGGTTTCGATAATCAAGGCAGCTTGGCAGCCCTCAGGCAGGGCATGGCGGCTCTGTTTTGCGATGGTGTCGCAGCTGATCTCATCGAGCAGCTCAGCGCAGCGTGGCATCAAGCCTGTTTGAAACAGGGCGCTGACTGAGGCGACCGCTGCTGCGGTGCTGTCAAAGGTGAGCAGAGCGGTTTGAACGTGAGCAGGTCTAGCGATCAAGCGCATGGTCAATTCGGTGATCAGCCCAAAGGTCCCTTCTGAACCGAGCATCAGGCCCGACAGGTTGCTTCCCGCTACCGATTTGATGGTCGCCGCGCCGGTTGTGATCACCTCGCCTTGAGCGCCCACCATCGTCAATCCGAGCAGGTAGTGACCGGTCAACCCATACTTCACCGCTCTGGGCCCGCCTGCATTCGTCGCCACATTACCGCCGATGGAACTGATCGCTAAACTGTTCGGATCTGGCGGATAAAATAGGCCATGCTCAGCCGCACAGTGATCCAAGTCTGCCGCTAAGGTGCCCGCAGGACTTTGGACCACGAGATCGTCTGATCTAGCGACCGGTGGACCCACTAAAAGCTCGGTGGTGATCACCACAGAGTCCTGTGTTGGAATGCACCCTCCAGCCTTGCCGGTGCCTGCGCCCCTAAGGGTCATCATCACCCCTTGGCGGTATAAGAACTCGATCAGCTGAGCGGCTTGTTCGGTTGAATTGGGTCGAACGACCAGCGGCGGGACGTGAGGCGTAAGCCCACTCCAGTCACCAGCGTATTGGGCGCATCGCTCTGGGTCTTCGACCACCCCGCGCTCGCCGAGCAGCTGCCGGAGCTCTGAAGCGAGCGAGGCGTTCACGGGCTGCCGTCACGAAAGACTCTGGCGTTCACCTCAAGCAGTAAGACGCCATCGACGATTCGGGGCTCACTGCTGGAGATTGGAAGGATTTGACCCGAGCCGCGGCTTTGGCGGGCGATGCGCTCAAGGGCGTTGAGTCGAGCGCGTTGCACATGGGCTGCGGTCGGCTTGAGCTTGCCCAGCATCACCTTGCCTGTCGCCATCGCCGCAGTTCCACCCGGGTTGGGTACACGAAGCGTAATCGTCGCTACGTTTAAGCCTAAGACTTGGCTGCGTACGATCGTGTGCGGCGGTAAGGATTGAGGGCTCTGCGGCAAGAGCAGGAGCTTGTTTTCGCCGGTTAGAGCAAATCGAAAGCCACTCATCGCTTGCCCTAACCCCTTGCGCGCTCGAGCATCCTCAGGTCGCAGGGGTCGCGCCTTGGCTGGGACGGCCGCGTAGCCTTTGGCGACAAGCGCTAACGCTTGATGAGCTTCATTGGCGAGCTTGGCTTCGGGCGGTTTAGCCTTTGCCGTTTGGGCGTCGTTGGGTGCCTTAGCCGCTTGGATCGGGACCACCCCTGCGCCCGCATCAGCAGGCGCAACGGTTTGGGTTCGCTCAGAGCAGCTCTTGCAGCCCGATAGCGCCAAGCAGATCAGCGCAGCATGGAGCGTGCGCATCATAGAGTCCTCGCTTACTTGTCGTCAGGGTTTTGGGGTGCGGGTTCCGGAGCGGGCGCTGGAGCGGGCGCTGGAGCCGGGGCAGGCGCCGGAGGTGCTGCCGCTGGTGCAGCGCGCTGAGGAATCGGCAGGGCGATGGGTGCCTTGCGTAGCCTGTCGAGTGAGCCAGCTTGACGAAACTTCGTGCTGGGCTGGACGAGGGTGCTCGCCTTCGGCTGCTTCTTTTGGCGCAGCGGGATGCGCCACCAGACCGAAACCTGCGGCAAGAAATCGGCGTCGGGGCGGCCTTCAGGGGCGACCCGGTTTTGCGGGATCCAGAGCGGGTTGTATAAAATGGCGACGCCGACACGCGTCGATTTTCCGATGGCTCGCAGATACTCCATCTTACCCGTCATCGTAGTCAGCGGTTGCAGCTCCACGCCGTTGTCGAGTTGAGTGGCTCCCACGGGGACGGTGTAATGAAACTGCATCGCCACTGCGCTGTAGTCGTCGATGACCATCAAATAATCAAAATCGATCCACGGCTGATTGACCCCGAAGCGTAAGATGTCTTCCGCTTCGGCTTGACGCATCAGATTAATGCCTTTGACGGCGTTGCGATAACCCGGAGTGATCGAGAAAAATTTACCACGGCTTAGCTTGATGGTGACCGGCGCAGACACACCTAGAATCGTGTAGTCCTCGTTTTGACCGTCAAAGTCTGGGGCGTACACCAGCTCAGGCGCGAGCGAGACGATTAGTCCCGGGTTGTTGACCAGCGCCATTTTGATACGAAGGTTGGTCACGCCGACTAAGTTCAGCAGTAACGAACTTTCCACCGTGACGTCATCGGTTAGACCAAAGGCAAAGTTCCGCCGCGTCATCTGAGGCGAGAAATAGCTCGCAACGATCGGGAACAAGAGGTCATCTTTTTTCAGCGTGCCTGCCGAGTTATACACAAAGGGCTTTTCGTAGTCGAACGCCGGTCCGACTTGGGGAGCAGCCAGCATCAAAGCAGCAAGAAATGTGGGCGTCATGACAAGTTCTCCATGACGCTACGCTAGCAGCGGCGGCGGTGTCGTGGAAAGCCTAGAATACGGACCCGCTTAAAGGCGCAAAAACGACGAAACCCGCCGACAGGGCGGGTCTCGATCGGACATCCAGTCGGTGAGCGTCTAGCGCTTGCTGAACTGGAACTTCTTACGGGCGCCAGGCTGACCGTACTTCTTGCGCTCGACCATGCGAGCATCACGAGTCAGATGACCCGCCTTTTTCAGTGCCGGTCGGAAGGTGTCCGCATCGATGCTGTTCAGAGCTCGTGCGATGCCATGGCGTAGTGCGCCGGCTTGTCCGCTCTTACCACCACCATCGCAGCGAGCGACGACGTCATACTTCTCCGAGGTCTCGGTGACCGCGAAGGGCTGGTTGAGGATCAACAGGTGCACGGCACGACCGAAGTATTGGTTGGCGGGCAGTCCATTGACCGTCACCTTACCCGAACCAGGGCTAAGGTAGACACGAGCGGTGGCGGTCTTGCGGCGACCGGTGGCGTAAATACGTGACATAGACTCAGATCTCCAGCGGCTCAGGAGCTTGACCGTCGTGGCCGTGCTCGGTGCCGGTGTACACATGTAGTTTCTTCAGCATGACCCGACCGAGGCGCCCTTTGGGGAGCATACCTTTGACGGCATTGGTGATCAGGAACTCTGGGTTCGTCTCACGCTTTGCTTCCGCGGTGCGACTCTTGATGCCGCCAACGTGGTTGGTGTGCCAGTAGTAGGTCTTGTTTTCTTCCTTACGCCCGGTCAGCGCGACCTTCTCGGCGTTGATCACGACCACGTGGTCGCCGCAGTCAACGTTCGGCGTAAAGATGGGTTTGTGCTTACCTCGAAGGATCGTCGCAATACGAGTGGCGGCGCGGCCCAGAACCTTGTCATCAAGGTCCACCACGTACCAGTTGCGCTCGATGTCTTGTTCGCGTGCGGATTCAGTCTTCATTACCTACCTCTTCACTCATGATCGCCCGGTCCAGAGGAAGCCCCTGAGCCTGCGAGGAGGCGCTATTGTCAGTCCGGGACCTCATGGTCAAGGCAAATGCGGCGGCTAAAAGAGCGGCGATGGCCAGGTGCAGACCGGCCTGGGCGAGATCTTTTTGACCTTGCAGAAGAACCAAGGACTCAAAGGCGAAGACAGCGATCGCAGCGCAAAGGGCAGCTGCGCGCGGATCGGGACAACTGTAGCCTGCTGCCCATGCGGCTACCACGATCGCCAACCATGGACTGCTGGTGCCGAGGAGGTCGAGCGAAGCGGTGCTCACTGCGACCATCGCAAAGCCGATCACCATAATCCTCAAGACCAGCTTCATGGGCTCTGGTCCCAGGGCGCTCCTGGCCACGATAAACCTGAGGGCAACAAGGCTTCCATTTCATCGCCGACGGAGTACATTTGCCAAAGCGTGAGCCCCTTCGCTGGCGCGGTCGTTCCTGCGCGGCGCCGATCTCGAGCCTCAAGGATTGATCGCACCTGATCGGGCGAGCGTTGTCCTCGGCCGACGTCCACTAAAGTGCCTGCGATGATCCGCATTTGGTGGTGGCAAAAAGCGTTCCCGCGCACGTCGAGTTCGATCAGCCAGCCTGCATCCTCGCTCGGTGGAAGCTCGCTGTGAGTCGTGTTGCGTGTCACGCTCACATGCCAGAGCGCACGCCTGGCGTGCTTGGCTTGGCAGTGCGTCGAGCGAAAGCTGTCGAAGTCATGCTCGCCGACCAAGTGGGCTGCGGCTTCGTTCATGGCCTCGAGATCCATCCGTGTTTTGCCTGGCCGCACCCAACAGGTAGAGACCAGATTGGGAGGGGCGGCACCTCCGCACCAGATGCGGTAAAGATATCGCTTACCGAAGACATTGGTCTTTGGTCGCCAGGCTGAATCCACCTCCCGGCTCGTGTAGACGCGGATGGTTTCGGGTAGTCGACCATTGAGTGCAACCATCAATCTATGGGCGTTAACTCGGGCTAAACCAGAGATCAGCACGCGTTGGTCGCGGGCGTGGACACCGGAGTCTGTTCGAGAAGCGCCGACCATGAATGGCGGCTCTTCGAAGAGGGGCTGAGCGGCTTCGTAGAGGGTCCCAGCGACGGAGGGATGCGGCTCTTGAAGCTGCCAACCGCAGTAAGAGCGGCCATCATAGCCGACGCGAAGGGCGAAATGAACATTGCGCAACGGTGTTTGGCTCCCTATCGTGCCAACCGCCTGTACCGGGCCAGAAGGGACCCTTCCAGATGCGATCCTCGATGGTTTGCTTATTTCTTTTTGTTGCTTCCAGTTGCGCCGCCCCCGCGGGCTCCGGAAGTTTGACCGCTCCGATTGCTGATCCCGGCGACGATCGCGTGATCCTCGTTGGCGAGACGACGACGCTCTCTGGCTTGTTATCTTGTGACTCGGAAGCCACCGCAACAGGTGGTTTGCAATACTCCTGGACGATGATTGAAACGCCCGATGGTAGCACGTTAGCGCCGACGGATTTAGAGCTTCGTTCAGTCCAGTTTGGAATCACCACCGACACGGCGGGGACCTACCTGTTCGAGCTGGTGGTAACCAACGGCAGTCGGTCATCGCAGCCTGAGATCGTTGTGGTTGAGGCGACGACGAACGAGCTCCGTGTGACGGCTCCCTCGGCAGCCGCCGAGACCGAAGATCGCTGCGGGAACGCGCTGTGACCACATCGGCGCTCCGGGTCGCCGTTGTTGGCGCCACCGGAGCCGTCGGGCGTGAGATGGTATCGATCCTAGAAGAGCGCCGATTTCCGGTCGGTGAACTACGCTTGTTTGCTTCGGCGGATTCGATCGACCAGACTCTTGAATTTCACGGCGAGGAACTCGCTGTTGAGGATCTAGCAACGCTAGATGCTGACGATCGGTTCGACCTTGCCTTGTTGTCCGTCGGTTCAGACTTGAGTCTGCACTACGCGCCCTTGTTCGCCGAATCTGGAGCTTGGGTGATCGACAACAGCGCGGCTTTTCGTGAAGCCGAGGGCTGCCCTTTGGTGGTGCCAGAGATTAACAGCCACAGCCTCAGAGATGCTGATCGTAGGATCGTCGCCAACCCAAACTGTACCACCATTGCGCTGGTTCAGTCTTTGTACCCCTTGATGCAATTGCAACGGCTCAAGCGGGTGGTCGTGAGCACCTACCAGGCGGTTAGTGGTGCCGGTAAAAAAGGGATGAGCGAGCTTGAAGAGCAGGTTCGTAAGCTGCTCAACGGTATTCCGCCAGACGTCGAGGTTTTCCCGGCTCGAATCGCGTTCAATTGCGTTCCGTTAATCGGCGAGCCTGATGACCAAGGGTTCACCGACGAGGAACGAAAAGTCATGAGTGAGACCCAGCGCATCTTAGGAGATGATCGCATCAAGGTGGTCGCGACTGCGGTGCGCGTGCCGGTCTTCATTGGGCATTCGTTATCGGTCAATGTAGAGTTCGACGCTGATTTGGCTCCGGAGGCAGCAGCCCAAGCGATTGCCGATCATGCGGGTATTTTGGTGACGGACCGCGAGAGCCATCTGGCCACGCCGACCACTGAGGATATCGCGGGTGAAGACATGGTACTTGTCGGTCGTATGCGACGGGACCCTTCGGTCGATCATGGCTTAGCCTACTGGGTTGTCAGCGACAATTTGCGTAAAGGTGCAGCTCTTAACGCCATTCAAATTGCGGAGAGCCTGATTCAGCGCGAGCTTCTAGAGCGGACACAAATCGGCGCAGTGAGAGGAAATGCATGAGCGGTGCTGAGAAGCGAGAGTTCAAACGAGCAGCAATTCCTTTACTGATTCAGTATCGTTTCTCGCCATTTGAGAACTACGAGACCGACTACTCTGCAAACGTTTCGGCTGGCGGCTTGTTCATTCATTGTGAAGAGCCTCCAGGAAACGTCTCCACGATCTTACTGCGCTTTTTACCGCGTGATGGTTCTCGGGTCATTCTGGCTCAGGGTGAGGTGGTTCGAGCCACTGCCGACGGCTTAGCCGTCAAGTTTCTACAGATCGAAGACGCCGATCAGGTGTATCTAGAAGAGCTGATCGAAGGCTCCCAAGGGGCAGCCTAGATCAAGGCTTGCCGTAAGCCGTCCACAGCACCACGCCGTCGACTTTGTGCTCATGAAGAATGGGTCGGTCCGCGAAGCGCAGCGCCAGATCACTGAATGTACGCCAGCGACGCTCATGGGTCAGGATAATAA
>JBDQPD010000115.1:0-10146 GCA_040260805.1 Myxococcota bacterium
ACCCGATCCCATCCCGAACTCGGCAGTCAAACCCGTTAGCGCCGATGGTACTGCAGCGCACGCTGTGGGAGAGTAGGACGTTGCCGGCTTTCTTTCCTCGCGAAGCGTCAGTCATTCGACTGGCGCTTCGTCTTTTTTTGTTAAATCCGCTGCCTTTAGCGTCTTCTTGTAGTAAAGCTTGAGCACGCTTTAGGTGCCATCAGCGCAGCGCAATTGTCAGGGAAGGATAACTCATGAGACTGATTCTTGGTTTGCTTGTTATCGCTCTACCTGTCCTGTGCTCAGCACCTGCTGCTGCCAGCTGCGGATTGGATCAATGTCCGAGCGATTGGTCAGCCGCGTCCGAGGAGCGCTGGAGCCTAACCTCGATGACGCGGGCGACGAGCGCCGCTGATACGTTCTATATCGAAGAGTTCGTTGGACTGCGCCGCGTGCTGCCGTGGAAGCTACGCGCAGGGGTTACCTTACCGCTGGTACACGTCGAGCAAAGCGGTCAGTCGCACACTGGTTTAGGGAACATGGTGGCGGTCTTAGATTATGTAGCCTTGGGTCAAAGCGCTAAGGGCTACGGGATGGGTCTTCAGGCGGAGTTACCGACCGCATCTGAGATTGAACTTGGTGACGGACATATGGTTGTGCTGCCCTACGTACGCGGCTGGTTTGCTCAGGGTCGTTTCGATGTTCGGATGCAGCTGGGGTGGGGCTATACCCTCGAAGGAGGTGAACACCACCATCATCAACCAGCTCACGAGCACCGAGATTCCGATGAAAGAATCGGGGGCGTCTCTTGGGTCAATCCTCATTCCAATAGCGAACTGTTGGCTCGCGGCAGCGTAGGGGTGGCGGCTCGTCCAGATACGACGCTCAGAGCTGGCTTCGATGCCGTGTTCGAGCTCGAAAGCGGCGAGCAGATTCTTCAGGCTATAGTTGGCGTTGAGCATCAAAAGGGGCGCGTCACGATCGGTTTGATCGGCGAAATTCCGGTCACAACAGTACAGCGCTTTGACCAGCGCGCCCGTCTGACGATCGGGTGGCGACTCTAGTGAGCGCTGAGTCTCAAGAGCGACGAGCTGATGTCTTGATTATCGGTGGCGGCGCCGCCGGGATGATGTGCGCTATTCAAGCCGGCAGACGCGGCCGCTCGGTCGTCATTCTTGAGAAGGCTAAATTACCAGGACGTAAGATTCGGATCTCGGGGGGTGGACGTTGCAACTTTACCAACCTCAATGCTCAGCCTGAACACTTCGTCTCGAACAACCCAAGGTTTTGTATCTCGGCGTTGAGTCGTTACACCCCTGATGACTTCGTCGCGTGGGTCGATTCGGCAGGGATCGCTCACCATGAGAAAGCTCAGGGGCAATTATTTTGCGACGGATCTGCGCAACAGATCGTGGATCTGCTCACCGACGCGTGTCGGGACGCTGGCGTTCGATTGATCTGTCAGGCTGATGTTGAGCGAGCACGCGCAGACGATAGCGGCTTTGAGGTGGAAGCGAACGGCTACCTTTGGCGCTGCGAATCCTTGGTGGTCGCTTGCGGCGGGCCTTCAATCCCTAAGATGGGCGCTAGTCGCTTGGGCTATGGTATCGCCGATCACTTTGGACTTGAGGTGATCGAACCTCGAGCGGGTTTGGTGCCGTTGACCTTTAAGGGGCAGCTGCTGCGCTTGATGTCCGAGTTGAGCGGCGTATCGCTTGGATGCGAAGTGCATTGCGGCAAACAGAGCTTTCGCGACGGTTTGCTCTTTACTCATCGCGGCTTGAGCGGGCCTGCTATTTTGCAGATCTCCTCTTTTTGGTCTCCCGGTGCGAGCATTACGCTCAACCTTCTGCCTGATCTCGACTTGGTCCATGAGCTGCAGCAGGCTCGTCGCTTAGACCCTAAACGGCGCATCGATAAACTGCTGACTCAATGGCTACCTAGCCGACTGGCTCAGGCGGTGAGCGACGAGCTTAAGGTCCCCGCTCGCATCGCCGAGCTGAGTACAGCCCGGCTCAAGGACTTGGTTGAGCGTCTTCAGGCTTGGACCATCGTCCCAGCCGGTAGCGAGGGCATGCGAACGGCTGAGGTGACGATCGGTGGAGTCGATACGCGTGCCTTGTCCCCGAAAACCTTCGAGGTTAAATCGGTTCCAGGGCTGTATTTCATTGGTGAAGTCGTCGACGTGACCGGACAGCTCGGCGGCTATAATTTCCAGTGGGCGTGGGCATCTGGGCACGCGTGCGGTGAGGTCGTCTAGATGGATGGGTCGATCGCCTTAGTCGCCGTTAATGCTCGATATCCGCACACGAGCTTCGGTCTTCGCTGTCTGCAGGCTAACCTGGGCGAGCTCGAGGCACGCTCTGAGTTGCTTGAGTTTACGATCAATGAACGCGCTGTCGATATCGCAGAGAAGATTCTGAGTCGCAAACCGGCGATCGTAGGGATCGGCGTGTACATTTGGAATCTACCGATCGTGAAGCAGATCGTATCCATTCTTCGCCATGTTGAGCCCGACTTGTTGATCGTTCTAGGAGGACCTGAGGTCAGCTATGAACATCAAGAGCAAACCTGGCTAAGCGATGTTGACTATGTCGTCTGCGGCGAGGGCGAGCAGATCTTTCGGACGCTTTGTGAAGACCTTCTAAAGGGCGAGCGCCCCGCGCTTAGAATTCAGCAAGGGCTCACCCCGCCAATGGAGGAGCTTGAGTGGCCTTATCGGTTGTACTCCGATGAAGATGTTGCACACCGTGTCGTCTATGTTGAGGCGTCTCGCGGCTGCCCATATCGCTGCGAGTTTTGTTTGTCTTCGCTCGATCAAAAGATGCGCGAGGTACCGCTCGACGACTTCTTTGAGCAGATGGATGTCTTGCTCTTACGCGGAGCGACGGCGTTTAAGTTTATCGACCGCACCTTTAACCTGAGCATGTCGTTTGCTCTGCGTGTTCTGGGCTTCTTCGAAGAGCGGCTACGCCCTGGGCTGAGTCTCCATTTTGAGATGGTACCGGAGCGCCTGCCGGCTGAGCTTTTAGAAGCATTAGCCCGGTTCCCAGCGGGTGTAGTTCAGCTTGAGATTGGGGTTCAGACCTTTGATAAAGAGGTGGCTCGGCGGATTAGTCGTCCGCTAAAGACCGAAAAAATCAGCGTGAACTTACAGGCATTGCATGAGCAAACCCAAGTGCATCTTCATGTGGACTTGATCGCTGGTTTGCCGGGCGAGAGTTTAGCTCAGTTTGGCGCCGGTTTTGATCGCCTGCACGCGTTAGGCCCTCATGAGATCCAGCTCGGTATCTTAAAGCGGCTCAAGGGCACACCGATCGCTCGTCACACCGAACCCTTCGCGATGGTCTACAGCCAAGACCCTCCTTTTGAGGTGCTCAAGACGGGCGCGCTCAGCTTTGCTGAGCTGCAGGAGGTGAAGCGCATGGCGCGGTATTGGGATCTGGTGGTCAACAACGGTCAGTTCCCCCAAACCAGTCGATTGATCTGGAACGACTGCGAGTCGGTTTTTGAGGCTTTCCGCGAGTTTTCGGAGTGGTTGTTCAGGCAATCTGAACGAACGAGTCACATCAGCTTACTCAAACTCGCAGAGTATCTGCTGGACTTCGCGATCGAGCGCAGAGGCTTCTCCGAAGAGGAGGCAGGGCCGGTCGTGGTCGGTGATCTAAGTCGCACTGGGGGTCGGCGTTTGCCCCGGCGCTTGCAGGTCTTTAACCATCTGCTGCCGCCGCGTAACCGAAGCGACGAGGCGATGGGTATGAAGCGCCAGCGCCGTCATCAGAGCAACCCTCTTTAGTTCGTAATTATTGATCTAATAGATCAAAATAAACCATTATTATTGTTTGGTTGTCCTCCCTAGTGTTCACCCACTAGAGGAGTCGATCATGATCGCCACGACGCTGACCGATAGCCACATGACTTCCATCTCAATGGCTGGGATTCGCATTATTTGCGGGACCCAAGCCTGAGACCTCTGCCCCTTTAGGGCATCCCAAAATACAGCGCTCAGGTTTGTGTCCCATGAAGGTGCACGGGCTGCGCTGACTGCGTGGTTCCGTGCACTCGCCTGGTTCGCCCACCTGAAGCGACCTCCCAATGTCGACTGTTTATGGAGCCTCCAATGTCTAGTCACGACCTCCGTCATAGCCTGTCCCGAGCGCCAGCCCGTGCGATGCTCAGAGGGGCTGGGTTAACCGACTCTGATCTCGCAAAACCATTTGTCGCTGTGTTTAATACCTGGACCGAGATGACTCCATGCAATGTGCATCTACGCGACTTAGCTGCTGAGGTTAAAGCGGGCGTTCGTGCCGCTGGCGGAACGCCGATTGAGTTTAACGCGATCGCGGTCAGCGACGGCATCACCATGGGTACCGAGGGCATGCGCGCCTCGTTGATGAGCCGAGAACTGATCGCCGATTCGGTGGAGCTGGCTGTTGGTGCCCATGGATTCGATGCAGCCATTGGTTTGGTCGGTTGCGACAAGACGATCCCTGGAACCCTGATGGGGCTGGGTCGGATCAATATTCCAAGCCTCGTCCTTTATGGTGGCAGCATCGCTCCCGGGCGTTACCGAGGCGCGGATGTCAGCATCCAGGATGTCTTTGAAGGGGTAGGAGCGGTCACCAAGGGGACGATGACACCGGATGACCTGCTCGAGCTTGAGCGAAGCGCTTGTCCGTCAGCGGGAGCATGCGGGGGGCAGTTCACCGCCAACACTATGGCGACCGCGCTGACCTTCTTAGGGATGTCGCCGATGGGCGCCAATGACCTGCCCGCGCTGGACCCCCGACGGGCTCAGTCGGCGCAGGACTGCGGGGCACTGGTCATGGAGCTCCTCGCTCAAGATAAACGCCCACGGGATGTGGTCACTCTAGAGGCGCTAGAGAACGCAGCCGCTTCGGTCGCAGCTACGGGCGGATCGACCAATGCTGTGCTGCACCTTCTTGCCATCGCTCGCGAGTTTGACCTGCCCTTTGACCTGGCAGCGTTTGATCGAGTCACTGCGCGAACGCCTGTCCTCGCTGATCTCAAACCAGGTGGGCGCTTCCTCGCGGCGGATTTCAGTTTAGCGGGAGGCGCAGCGCTTCTGGCTAAACGTTTGTTTGAAGCGGAGTTGCTGCACGACCAGCCGACTATTCTCTCATCGAACCTCAAGGCATTGTCCGAAGAAGCGTCTGAAGCCCCGAACCAGGAGGTCATTCGCCCGCTGGACAGCCCGCTCAAGCCGCGCGGTGGAATCGCCATCCTCAAAGGCTCGGTGGCGCCGGATGGTTGCGTCGTCAAACTCTCAGGTCATGGCACCACGCACCACTGCGGTCCTGCGCGTGTCTTTGACGGCGAGGAGGCTGCGTTTGAGGCGCTCAATCAGCGCCGAATCGAGCCCGGTGACGTGATGGTCATTCGCTATGAAGGACCTAAAGGCGGTCCCGGGATGCGGGAGATGCTGGCGGTCAGCGCGGCGTTGATCGGTCAGGGTTTGGGTGATTCCGTGGCGTTGATCACCGACGGTCGCTTTAGCGGCGCTACGCATGGTTTGATGGTCGGACACGTCGCACCAGAGGCGGCGGTTGGCGGACCGATCGCTCTACTGCGTGATGGAGACTTGATCACCCTTGATGTGGTCAACCGACGACTCGACGTGGACGCAGACCTTAGCGCTCGGCAGGGCGAGTGGTCGATGCCAGCTAAACCCCGCCTGACCGGCGCATACGCTAAATATGCGGCGCTCGTTTCCTGCGCTTCGCAGGGCGCAGTGACCGCCTTTCCTGATCCTCTTTTGCTTCCTTTTACCGACGGCCAAACGCGCCAGAAACGGACGAATAATGAAAACTCTGTACACCACTGAAGATGTCTCACCCGAGCTGCTCACCGATTCCTCGATTGCGGTCGTAGGGTACGGTAGCCAGGGCGCTGCACAGGCGAACAACCTACGTGACGCTGGACTCAAGGTCACCTTGGGTTTGCGACTGGGAGGAGCGAGTTGGGACAAGGCGACCGCCGCTGGCTGGTCACCCGAACCGATCGCAGTTGCTGTGACCGACGCCGATATCGTCGTCGTTCTCGTCTCCGATATGGCGCAACCTGAGGTCTATCAAAAGTTCATCGCCCCCTACTTAAAGCCGGGCGCTATGCTGCTCTTTAGCCACGGCTTTAATGTTCATTACCGCCAGCTGGTTCCGAACGCTGACGTCGACGTTGCCTTGGTCGCGCCCAAGTCGCCTGGCGCTTTGGTGCGGTCACAGTTTGAGGCGGGTCGTGGCGTGCCCTGCCTCTTGGCGGTCCATCAAGACGCAACGGGTACAGCTCAGCAGCGAGCCTTAGCCTATGCCGACGCGATCGGTGGCACTCGTGCTGGCGTTCTACGTACGACCTTCGCCGAGGAGACCGAGACCGACTTGTTCGGTGAGCAAGCGGTTCTGTGCGGCGGCGTGACCGAGCTCGTGATCGCTGGGTTTGAGACCTTAGTCGAAGCCGGTTACAGCTCTGAAGTTGCCTATTTCGAATGCCTTCACGAGCTCAAGCTGATCGTCGACTTACTCTACGAAGGCGGCTTTAAGCGTTTGCATCATGACGTCAGTGAGACCGCCTGCTTTGGTGATCTGACGCGTGGTCCACGCATCGTTGACGAGTCGACTCGCGCCCGGATGCGTGAGGTCCTCTCTGAGATCCGCTCGGGCCAGTTTGCGCGGGAGTGGATGCGTGAACACCAATCAGGTCGTGAGCGCTACAACCAGCTCATGGCTGCAGACTTAGACCACCCGCTTGAGCGGGTGGGCGAGGCTCTGCGGTCGCGCATGAGCTGGCTCCAGGCTGACGCCAGCGCACAGCCGGAGGTCGCATGACCTCGGTAAAGCCCAACCAAACAGCGAAGCATCGCACCGGCGCAGCGGTTGCGCTCGAGGTGATGCAAGCCGAGGGCGTGGATGTCGTCTTTGGGTATCCTGGCGGCGCAATTTTGCCCCTCTATGATGCGCTGCATGATTCCTCCTTGCGCCACATCTTGTGCCGACATGAGCAAGGCGCAGCGCTCGCCGCAAACGGTTACGCACGAGCTACCGGTAAGGTCGGGGTGTGTATTGCCACCTCGGGCCCTGGGGTGACCAATCTCTTGACGGGGCTCGCCGATGGCTTGCTGGATTCGGTACCCATGGTTGCGCTGACCGGACAGGTTGCAACCGCCTCGATGGGGACCGACGCTTTTCAAGAAGTCGACACGCTCGGGTTGACCATGCCGGTCGTCAAGCATGGCTTTATCGTGGAGAAGCTGGCGGACTTGCCCTTCATCATCCGTGAAGCGTTTCGCATCGCTCGGTCGGGTCGTCCCGGCCCCGTGGTTGTTGATCTGCCTAAAGATATTCAGTCGGCGCAGCTGCGCCTCGCCCAGAGCCCAGCGCTGCCGCCGGTGCACGCACAAGCGGTCGATGACTCGAACCCGATCCCTGCGGACCGCTTGGTCAAAGCTGTGCGCATGATCCAAAGCGCACAGCGCCCTTTAGTCTATGCCGGTGGTGGGGTGGCGATGGCTGACGCTGTCGATAGCTTTCGTCGTCTGGTCGATGTGCTGCAGGTACCGACGGTCACTACCCTCAAAGCGATTGGGCTGATGCCGCCCGAAGAGCCATTAGGGATGGGCATGCTCGGCATGCATGGCCTGGAAGAGGCGAATCGAGCGGTCCAAAGTTGTGATCTCTTGATCGCACTCGGTGCTCGCTTTGACGACCGAGTCACCGGCAAGCTCGACGGCTTTGCGCCTCATGCCAGAGTTCTGCACATCGATATTGACGCCTCCGAACTCGGTAAGGTTCGGCGAGCTGATGTCGGCATTTGTGCAGATCTCAAGCCTGCGCTCAAGCAGCTCCTCAAGGTCTTTAAGGGCGCTCTCGATATCGACCCATGGCGCCGGGAGTGCGCACAACTCAAAGCGACAAATGCTTGGGATTACGATCCACCCTACGAGAGTGTTTATGCCCCTCGGCTGCTCAGGGACCTGTGCGCTGCGCAAGGTCCTGATGGGGTGATCACCTGTGATGTGGGACAGCACCAAATGTGGGTCGCCCAGCATTGCGGAGTGCATGAACCCACGCAGCACTTGAGCAGCGGCGGTTTAGGGACCATGGGCTTTGGTTTGCCGGCAGCCATTGGTGCTCAGATCGGTCGCCCTGATGTGAGCGTCATCAATGTGACCGGTGATGGCTCCATCATGATGAACATCCAGGAGCTTGCGACCCTCGGTCGATATCAGCTGCCGGTTAAGATCGTGCTCTTGGATAACTCTGGCTTGGGGATGGTGCGTCAGTGGCAAGAGCTCTTCTTAGAAGAGCGCTTCAGCGAAACCGATCTGAGCGACAACCCCGACTTTGTGCGTGTCGCCGAGTCGTTTGGCTTGAGCGCCTTCGCAGTGCGTCAGCGGGACCAAGAGGCTCAAGCGATTCGCCGCCTTCTTGAGACGCCCGGGCCCGTCTTAGTTCATGTGATCTTGGATCCTCGTGCGAACGTCTGGCCGATGGTTCCACCAGGCTGCGATAATTCAACCATCTGGAAGGAGCCCGCCCATGAGCGTCAGGCTTGAAATCCAACTCGCAAGTCGACCGGGCGCTTTATTGCGCTTGCTCGGTTTGGCTGAGCGAAGGGGCTATACGCCCTTTCGTGTCCACGCCGCCCCCTTTGGTCCAACCACCCAGATGGTTCACTTGACGGTCTCTAAAGAGCGTCCCGTGGATCAGCTGATCCAACAGATGCGCAAACTTTATGACGTCCGAAACGTGGAGAAACGCTGATGACGACTGATCAAACGATTTGGTACGATGGAACCCTCATGCCGATGAGTGAAGCCAACTGCTCGCTCCTTGAGCATGGCCTGCATTATGGCACCGGAGTGTTTGAGGGGATTCGTTGCTACGACACCCCCTCTGGCCCGGCTGTCTTTCGCTTAGACGAGCACCTAAAGCGTCTTCAAAAGGGCGCTGATGTTTTGGGGATGGAGTTCGACTGGCGTCCGCTAAAAGATGCTGTTCGCGCGGTGCTGAGCGCCAACGCTCATGGCGAAGCGTATATTCGACCCATCGTATTTTATGGCGCTGGGTCGCTCGGGCTTGACGTTGGCGGTGCGATGCCAACGCATACGGCGGTCGCCTCGATGGAGTGGTCTTCTCATCTTGGGCAAACCGCCAAGCTGCAGGGGGTCTCGTTGCTTCGCTCGGCGGTGCGCCGTGTGCCCGCAACCTCAATGCCGCCGCTCAAATTGTGCGGAGCGTATGTTAATTCGGTGCTGGCTAAACGTGCTGCTGCTCAAGCGGGTTGCGACGAGGCGCTCTTTGTCGATGAAATGGATTGGGTGTGTGAGGCGACCGGTGAAAATGTCTTCATCGTCAATGATGGTCATGTGACGGCAGTATCGCATCCGGATGCGCTGCCCGGAATTACGCGGCAAACGGTGATCGAGTTGACCAACGCGACGTCACGCAAAGTGAGCTATCAAGAACTGCTCGAGGCCGATGAGGTCTTTTTGACCGGTACCTCCGCCGAGGTTGCGCCGGTGCGCCAACTCGATGGTTACGACAAGCTGGTGGGTCCTGTGACGCGCGAGGTCCAGAATCTCTACGCTCGTGCGGTGACCGGAACACTGCCTGGCTATGCTCGTTGGCTGACGACGGTGGACTCATGTGCGGCCTAACCGCCAGAGGGGTGCATCGAGCCGCTCAGCGGCTCTCTGGACTCGTTGCGCAGACACCTTTGCGCTACGACGAAGAGCGGTCCGCCTGGTTGAAGCTTGAGAACTTGCAAAAGACGGGTTCGTTCAAAGTTCGTGGGGCGCTTAATGCGCTGATGGCGCAGGCTGAACAAGGCGCAACCAGCGCCGTGGTCGCAGCATCGGCAGGAAATCACGGCGCTGGCGTCGCGTGGGCGGCGAAACGGCTGGGCGTACCCGCGCATATTATTGTCCCTTCGGGGGCGCCGCGAGCCAAAGCAGACCGCATTGCGCAGCTTGGCGCAACGGTGATGCGCTACGGTCAATCCTTTGACGACAGCTTGCGCTATGCCCGCGCCTTTGCGCGCTCCAACGGCTGGCGTTTGATCCATGCCTTTGATGACCCCGAAGTCATCGCCGGTCAGGGGACCATCGCCTTCGAGCTCGCTGAGGCTTGCCCCGATGTCGTGGTCGTACCC
>JBDQPD010000029.1:0-35626 GCA_040260805.1 Myxococcota bacterium
AGATCGCCCAGCTCATTTTGGCTAAACTTTGATAGCCGTCGACCACCAGCGAGAGTCGGCTGCGCTCTTGTGGTGTCATTGGTCTCACGAGGGTGATCTCCGCTTCTCAGCGATTAGGTGCGCGACCGGACGCGTTCTGGTCAAGTCGCTCAAGCTTGTCGTTGGGGTTCTGGCGTTGCAGCTTAGGGTGGGGAGGGGCATGAATATCGATCAACAGCGTCAGGCCTTACTGGACTGGTATCGCTCCAGCGCGCGGGTTCTTCCGTGGCGGAGCCGACCTGAGCCGTGGCGCGTGATGGTCAGCGAATTCATGCTGCAACAGACTCAAGTTAAGACCGTTCTACCTCGCTATGAGCCCTTCTTGGAACGCTTTGAGAGTCCATCGGCGATGGTGGAAGCGGGCGAAGAAGCGGTGATCTCTGCGTGGGCAGGGTTGGGTTATTACCGGCGTGCACGCGCTTTGTTCGCTGCCGCCTCCGCTGTCGTCGAGCGCCACCAAGGCGTCTTACCCAGTGATCTCGAGTCGCTGCGTGCGCTGCCTGGTGTCGGGGCGTACACCTCAGCAGCGATCGCCAGCATCGCCTTTGGCGTTCGCGCAGCCGTGGTCGATGGCAACGTTGAGCGAGTGCTGGCGCGCTGGAGAGCCTATGACCAACCGGTGCGGCCAGCCGCAGGCCGCCGGGCCATCCAACAATTCGCTGATGACTTCCTCAACCCAGAGCATCCCGGTGATCACAATCAGGCGATGATGGAGCTCGGTGCGCGTGTCTGCCGTCCCAAACGCGCAGACTGTTTGCTGTGCCCGATTCAAGAAGCTTGTTCGGGGCAGCGGTCCTGGACCGAGTTTCCGATGTTGCCGGCTCGAAAAAAGGCCGTGCCGAGACGCGCTGAGCGTCGAGTGTTGTTGGTCGATCCAGACGGACATACTGCGTGGCGCCGCCGACCTGCGACTGGCCTGTACTCGACGCTGCCCGATTTACCTGAGCTGGCGGTGGGCGAATCGCATCAGGACTATGGCGCAGTAACCGACCAAGCGACGACACAGCAGCGGTTGAGCCATCGTGAGTTAGAGATCGAAGCCCTGCGCATTGAGGTAGAGCAGTTACCAGAGGGTTATCACACCGGCCCCGTAGGGGCCTTCCTGGCCGAGGGGCCGCCAACCCCGGTGGCGCGGTTGGTTCGCTTGCTGACCAAAGACTTGGCGTAGGCTAGGGGTGGACAGAGGCGTCACTCAGCGACAATAGGCGGGGCGCAAGGGCTCGACTCATCGGTCGTCGAGATCCGCAACAAAGGGGGGCTCGATGGAAGAGCTGCTTTCCTTGATCCGTCACCACGAGGTGGCTGAATTTTTACAACCCTACGGCTTGCTGGTCGAGCCGACGCCCTCGGGTGATCTGCACATCGACGCAGGTCGCCTCGACGCAGGCGTCGCCGAGCTGCTCGCCGAAGCGGGTTTATCGGTGATCACAGCGGAGCACCTGCAAAGCGATGAGCTCGCCGCCGAGGTGGTGGCGCGTTTTGATGCGCTCGTCGACGCCCAGCCCAGCCGCTTTGTTTTGCGCCCGTCGACCAAGCCGGTTGCCCCTCAGACCATGCCGCGCTCGTCGGCTTGGCTTGAGCGTTATTACGGCGCCAAGGGCTTCTCTCCGATCGGCGAGCGTAAGCCGAGTGTCGTCGATCACGGCCGCTCGGCCGGACCGCTGATCGCGAGCATTGATGATCAACCCTTGGTGTTCTTTGATGCGTCATCGCAGATCGCAACCCACGCTGGCGGGCTCAACGCAAGCGAGGTGCAACGCAGCCGCGACGAGGGCCACTTTGACGCCGTGCTGGCGGCAAACCCCGACTCGTCTCGTGAGCCCTGCGCGACCCTGACTCGCTTGGCTGATTTGGTCAGAGCGCACGTCCACACGCGCCTGAGCCACGTGACCTTCGCCAACTCTGGCGCCGAAGCGAACGAAAAAGCGCTTCATCTCGCCCGTCAAAACGGACGGGGTGGTCATCAACTCTTGGCGATGAAGGGCAGCTTTCACGGCCGGACCTTACTGCCGCTCCACGGCACCTGGAACCCGGTCAAGCGAGGCCCCTTCGAGTTCGCTGGATTCGAGGCAGCGTGGGCTGACTTCCCGCGGCATCTGGTTCCCAAAGTTGAGCCGGCGCTACCCGAAGGCTGGGTGAACGCTTGGCGTCAGGGTAGCGAGTGGCCTGATGCCTCGGGTGATGCCTTGTTAACGGCCGAACTCGAGACGCTACGCTCGGTCGATACGCAGCTGACGAACCAACCGATTTTCGCCGTCATCTCTGAGGTGATGCAGGGTGAGGGTGGCGACAACTACGCGACCCGGCGCTTCTTTTGCGCCTTGCTCGCGATCTGCCGTCGGCATGACGTGCCCTTGGTCGTCGATGAAGTTCAGACCGGCTTTGGTTTGGGTGGCCCCTTGTTCTGGCATACCAGCTTGAACTTGGTGGACGCCCAAGGCGCTGTCGATGCACCCGATGCCGTGACCGTGGCGAAAAAGGCGCAGCTCGGTGTGATCGTCAGTCGCTTTGACGATGATGAGCCCACCGAGGTCTCGTCGGCTTCGGCGGTGCGTGGTTTAGCGCAGGCTCGAACCGCACTGAGCACACCCCACGATGAGATCGCCGCTTACGCCGAGCGTAGCTTGACGGCGCTCGCCGATGCGCTCCCCGAAGGCTTGGTCACCAACGTGCGCGGTCAGGGCTTGGCGTGGGGGATTGATCTGCCCTCGGGAGGGGTCGTCAACCGACTGCTCTCGGAGCGTTTTTGGCGTGGCTACCTGACCTATATCGCCGGCGCGCAAACGCTGAGGTTTCGGCTGAGCCCGGCGATGACCGCCGAGACCTGGCAGGGGGTCGTCGACGCGCTCGAGGATAACCTCAAGGAGTTAGTCCAAAAGGTCGGCTGGAACGGTCCAGAGGCCTTCGCCGATGCGGTCGCTGGGTTAGAGCCTGCGACCTGGACGGCGTCTGGCGAGCCCTATGAACCTCGCTTTGGTTTAGCCGACGGGTATCGACTTGAAGTGTTGACCCCCGAGGGACTCGAGGCTGCGATGCCGCGTGTGCTCGAGCTTGAAGCTCAGGTGTACGAACCCGAGCGTCGCGAGACGGCAGAAGGCCTGCGAGGGTTCACCGGTTTAGAGGGCTTCGTCGGGCACCTCGTGTGGGACTCAAGTGACCAACTCGCAGGGTTCTCGATGGGCGCTGCGCTCGAGGGCTTTCCCTCCGTTGAGGGCTGCCCGGATGACGCCACCTGGGGCCAAAGGGTGTCGCTCTACTCCTTGGAGATGTTGGTCTGCGAAAAGCACCGTGGTCAGGGCATTGGTCGGGTGCTCAAGTCAGCTCAAGTTGACGCCGCTCGCCAGGCTGGTTTTGAGTTTATTTGCGGTCGCAACCGAGTCGGCGGGACCGCTGAGATGGGACCCCTTAATCGCTCGTTTGGCGCCTACACCGTGCGCCGGCTCGTTGGTCAGTATGGCGGAGAGGGTGAGACCGATTACTACCGTTTGCCCCTGTTCCCCGGGCGCGTCGAAGCGACTGGCCGACCGGTCACGGGCGTGGATCTCGCCGGCGGTATCCAGCGGCCGATGGGCGACACGCCGACGACCCTGATCAGCGCCGCTGAGCGTGGCGTCTTTGGGGGGTCGGTCTGCAACAAGCTGAGCCTTTGCAACTTTACCACGCCCGATTCGATCCGCTTTGCTGAGCTGCTCCAGCAGCTGGCTCCTCAGGGTTGCGATCACGCGCTGTACACGTCGGGCCGAGATGAGATGGTCGACAAGGCGCTGCGCGCCATCAAGTACAACAACAAACAAGCCGACATCGTGCTCGCCTTTGAGGGCAATTATGTGGGGCATACCACCGCCGCTGCTCGCTCGGCTTCGGACCATGATCATCCCTATTTTGACTGGCCCAAGCTGCCGCATCCGGCGCGAGTCGGCGAGGCGGCTGCCCTTGAGGCTTTAGACGAGGCGCTCGAAACCTTTGGCGACCGCGTGCTCACCTTGATGGTGGAGCCGATCGGTGAGCGCTCGGGTCTGGTGCTGCCGCCAACCTTCTACGCTGCGTTGCAAGAACGTCGTGAGCAACACGGCTTGCGCGTGACGGTGAGCGAGACCGCAACCGGCGGCTTTCGCAACGGTCATGGGACCTGCTTTTATGTCGACAGCACGGACCTGCAGGCTGACCAGGTGCTCTGGTATACCGGCGGACAACTCGGTGTGGTCTTTTGCGCCGAGACCACGTGGGTTGAGAAGCCGCTGCAGCTGATCTCAACCTGGGATGGTGACGAGCTGTGCATGATTCGCGCCGCTCACCATCTGCGCTGGGGACTGCGTCATCGTGATCAGATCGCTCAGCGCGCTGCGCTGCTGAGTCGGATGTTGTCCGGAATCGGAGGCGCCAGCTCGTTGGGGCTGTGCGGCCATGTGGCGGTCGAAGACGTCCAAGCGGCGTCGGCGAAGCTAGCCGACCAAGGAGTTCATGTTCGCTCGTCGGCGGCTGGTCTGACGATCCTACCGCCTCTGGCGATCGACGCCTCGACGCTCGCTGATGGGCTTAAGCGGGTCGAAGAGCTCTCGAGCTAAACCGTCAACTCGATACCGGTCTGACCGGTAAGGGGTCCGCGGCAGGTGCGCATCACCGGAGCTTCGCCGGTCCAATCAAAGACCAAACCGCCGCAGGTCGCCGAGCGGTGCGGCTCGGTCTCGCTGATCAGCATGCTCAAGCGAGGGTCGCTGAGTAGATCCCACATGGTCTGAGGTGTCGCCGCAGCGTCTTTATGCTCAAGGAGCTCTTTGAGCGCATTCCAGCGCACGAACGTCGTCGACTCGGGCGACAAGACCTCAAGCTCAGCCTGTTCTGCGTTGAGGCAGTGGTTGGTGTGGCAGGCGGCGTGGGGGTAGGTCAGCTCGCCGGCTTGGCCTTGACTCCAATGGTCGATCACTCGCTGCTGTCCAGCCAGCGCTTCGATCCCATAAAAGTCTTGAGTGTCTGCGATTTGGTAATGATGACCCGATCCGACGCCGACACGCTCGAGCAGCGCACGCGCCGCACGCGCCGAACGGCAGCCGAGCATCATACGAACCAGCCCGGGCCAGAGCACCCCGAGCGTTTGCGTTGGCGTGTTCAGGTTGTTGATGGTGACCGCAACGCCATGCTCGTTGATCCCAGCCATGCCCAGGCATCCGGTCAGGCTAAAGGTCAAGCAGCGCGGCGCGCCGTCGACGTCAAAGCGCATCGCTTCGACATACGGAGATGCCGAGCCGTGCATGTCCCAGGTCTGGCCGAGGACCGGTGGGTTCCCGGGGAGGAACACTGCCGAGCAGCCTTGGTCGTCGTAGAGCGTTTTTCGACTCAGGTCGCGCAGGTCGGTGTAGTGGTTCAGGACCACCAATTCACCTGCGCCAATCTGAGCGCCTTCAGCGATTCCACAGAACTCTTCATAGAGCGCTTCATCGGCCGCTCGCAGCGCCTCGGTGTGACGCGCCCCAAGGCCGATGATCTCTTCAGTCGATTCAAAGTCGGTACGCCCCAGCGTCAGCTCTATACGGATCTGCGCCAGCTCGTGAATGCGTTGTCGAAAGGTTTCGCCATGAGCCTGACCGACCTCACGAGCGCTTCCCGAAAAACTAAATGCCTGCATGGAGGGCTCCTTGGGCGACACCCTGCGCCGCCCGGTCAAAAAAGCAAACAGCCTGCGGCTACGGCGCAGGCTGAAGGCTATTCGCTGGTCTCGAGACGACTAGTTGTCGTGCTTGGCACGCTCTGCGCGTCGCTTAAGCTCACGCGCCCGACGCTGATACTCAGCTTCGAAAGCCGAGGAGCCTTCGGGGACATTGCGCAGCGCCGCACGCACGTTGCGATCGATCTCTTCATCGAGCGCTAAGTGCTTGTCGAGGACCTCAGCGACGACCTCTTTGAGCTCGTCATCGGAGCCGTAGATCTCTTCGACGTTGTTCGAGTCGAACAGCGCCTCGAGGACTTGGCCTGTGACAAAATCAATGCCGTCGTTGTGGAGCGGGAACTCGCGCACTTCGGCGATGCTCTTTTTGACCATCGCGTAGCGGTCAGGGCTGAGGTGACGGCGCTGTAGGCCGGCCTTCGCTTCTTGGCTGATTCGATCCTCTTTGTTCATGTAGTCCACCATGACGGTCGACAGATCGAGCTCGGCTTCGATGACCTGAGTGTCTTCGATTTCGGCGTACTCACGGCTACGCAAGAAACGCACGACGTCGTGCGAGATCTTCGGAATCACCTTACGGTAGAGATGCAACATCATTCTTTTCGCTCCTGCTCAGCCTCTTTGGCGACCCTTTCCGGGGCCGCTAAATCGGTCCAGGGCGGGGCCACGTATGGGCCGAGCGTCTATGTATATCCCGGCGTCGATAGGGTGCGCTAAAGGCCTTGGCAACAAAAATGGGTGGTCGATCGTTGAGTTGGCCAGCAGACTAACCCTCGGAGCGATCCATGCCCGTCCCTGAGCATCTGCGTGAAAATCTATCGGAACTGCCCAGGCAGTCCGGTTGCTACCTGATGCGCAGCGCCTCGGACACCGTCGTGTACGTGGGCAAAGCGAAGAATCTGCGAAGCCGCGTGCTGCAGTATTTTAATGGCCACGACACTCGCGCCTTTGTCGCACAGATCGACCGTGTGGTTCGCCGCATCGAGTGGATTCTTACCGGCACCGAAAAAGAAGCGCTTCTGCTCGAGTCGACGCTGATCAAGCGACACCGGCCGCGGTTCAACGTGATGCTCAAAGATATGGAGCGATCGGTCTTGCTGCGCGTGGCGCGCGGTCATGATTACCCACGGATCGAGATTGCGCGCCGCCGAGCAGACGATGACGCACGCTACTTTGGCCCCTACGACTCTGCTGGCCAGTTGCGCCGCGTGCTCGGGGTTCTGGAGCGTTATTTCCGCTTGCGAACCTGCCACGATGGCGAGTTTGCCAGGCGCCAGAGGGTCTGCATGGAGTTTGAGATTGGGCGTTGCAGCGGACCCTGCGTTCTTGAGTCTGCGCAGGTCGATTACCGAGCCCAGGTCAACGAGGTGGTTTGGTTTCTGCGCGGCCGCACCAAACCGCTGATTCGCTCGATGGAGGGTCGTATGGCGAAGGCTGCCGATCTCTTAGAGTACGAGCGGGCGGCTCGTCTGCGCGATGATATTTCGGTCATTCGCAACGCGCTGGAGCGTCAGGTGGTCGTGCAGGAGCGCGCCGTGGATTTGGACGCGATCAGCTTGCAGCGGATCGGCGATTTAGCGGCAGCGGTGGTCTTGCCGGTTCGGGGTGGGGCAGTGATCGGCAAGCACACCTCCATTTGGCGCGGTATGGAGCTCGATGATGAGGAGCTTCTGCGCGGTTTCTTGCTCGCTTATTATGACATCGAGGGCGCTTCGGCTGAGGTGCCGCCCACCATTATCTTGGACCAAAAACCGGCCGATCGTGCCGAGCTGATGGACTGGCTAGCGGATCGCAGAGGCACGAAGGTTGAGCTGCGCGTGCCCAGACGCGGGGCTGCGCAAAAGCTGTTGGTTATGGCGCGCCAAAATGCGGTCGATGAGCTCAAGCGCACGGCGGCGCAAGCGAGCGAACGTCAGCGTGCGCTGGAGCGTTTGCAGCGCGCCCTGAACTTACCCACGCCTCCAGAAGTTATCGATGGGCTTGATATTTCGACCTTTCAAGGAAGCGACACAGTGGGCGGTAAGGTTCGCTTCGCCGACGCGAAGAAAGCGACCAAGGGGTACCGCACCGTGCACATCAAGGGTTCGGCTCAAGCCGATGATTTCAATTCGCTTCGCCAAGTGGTGCAGCGTTTGTACGGAAAGCACCCCGAAGAGCTGCCTGATCTTTTGATGGTGGACGGCGGCAGGGCTCAGCTCACGGCCGTTGTTCAAGCCTTCCAAGCCTGCGGTATGGAGCCGCCTCCCTTGTGCGGCTTGGCTAAAGCGCGCGCCCTGAAAGACGGCAAAGGTTTTGACGGTGATGATGTGGTCGATGCGCAGGCCGTCGGTGAGGACCTGCACAGCCGGGAGCGGGTCTTTATTCCGGGCCGCAAAAACCCCCTGCGTTTGCGGGACAGCGACCCCGGTTTGGCGCTCTTGGTCCGAATTCGAGATGAGGTGCACCGTTTTGCGATCAAAGCGCATCGTAAGTTGCGCCAAAAGCGTCACCACGGCTCGGCGCTCGATCTGATTCCGGGGGTCGGCGCGCAGCGGCGAAAATCGTTGCTGCGTGCTTTTGGCTCGGTCAAAGGCGTCGCTCGAGCGCCTGTCGACGGGCTCGCCTCGGTGACTGGGATTTCGCCCGCGTTGGCGCAGCGAATCCATGAAGCGCTCAACGGCTCATCGTAGAGCCCGTTGATCCCCGCTGTGTAAAAGCGCAAAGTGCTCGGACTCAAAGGGGTCCGTACATGAGGTTGAAGTCTAGTGTCTTGATCGCGCTGTGTTGGAATCTCGCGTGCGCCGAGCAGGTCGTGGTCCGAGAGACCGAAGGTCAATGCGGTAACGGTTCGGTGGAAGCGGGCGAAGCCTGCGATGACGGCAACGAGGTGAACACTGACGCTTGCACGAACGGCTGCGACGTCGCCCGCTGCGGTGACGGTGTGTCGCGAGCGGACATCGAGCCAGGCGCTGAGGGCGCCGAGGTCTGTGATGACGGCAACGACGTCGACGCCGACGCGTGCAACAACGCCTGCCAGCCGGCGCGCTGCGGCGACGGGATCGTGCGGATGGACCAGTCCGAGGGCGACGACGATTTTGAAGCCTGTGACGATGGCAACGACGTGGACACGGACCTGTGCCTGAGTAACTGCGTGGAGGCAGTTTGCGGTGATGGCATCGTGCGCGAGGACCTTGATGTGGATGCGCCCGGCTACGAAGCCTGTGATGACGGCAACCAGGCTCAAGATGATGCCTGCTTGAACACCTGCGAGGAGGCTCGCTGCGGCGATGGAGTCCTTGGTCCCGATGAGGGCTGCGATGACGGCAACGACGACCCGACGGACGAATGCAACGGCTGCCAGCCTGCCACCTGCGGCGACGGGGTGGTGCAGTCCCCCGAGATCTGTGACGACGGCAATGACGACCAAACCGACGCCTGCTTGTCGAGCTGTGCCCCCGCTCAATGCGGTGACGGATACCTGCGCGCCGGCGTGGAGACCTGCGATGATGGCAACGCAAATCAGCGAGACGCCTGCACGGCTGCCTGCGTTCCAGCGCTCTGCGGGGACGCTATTTTACGCAACGATCTCGAGGTCGCAGATGAGGGTTATGAAGCCTGTGATGATGGCAACGTTGAGCCGGGTGACGGCTGCTCAGCGCTGTGCCGTCGAGAGGTCTGCGGCAACGGGATCGTGGATCCAAACGAAGCCTGTGATGATGGCAACGACAATCAAAATGATGCCTGCTTGAGCAACTGCGTTGTCGCACGCTGCGGCGATGGCGTCGTTCAGGTGGGCGAGGAGGCGTGCGACGACGCCAACGAAGACCTGACCGATGGCTGCATGAACGACTGCACGCTCGCGACTTGCGGCGATGGGCAGATCCAAGCAGGCGTCGAAGCGTGCGATGACGGCAACCAAGTCGACGGCGATGACTGCACCAACCAATGCGACCTTGCGCGCTGCGGAGACGGGGTACTTCATGACGGTCAAGAGGCTTGCGATGATGGCAACCAGGTTCAGACCGATGCCTGCCTCAACAACTGCGAATTGGCGCGCTGCGGTGACGGTCAGGTTCAAGACAACGTCGAGGCTTGCGATGACGGCAACCAGGTCCAGACCGATGGTTGCTTGAACACTTGCGCGGTCGCCTCGTGCGGTGACGGGGTCACTCAAGCGGGTGTCGAGGCTTGTGATGACGGCAACAACGCCAACGGCGACGGCTGCTCATCCGAATGCCAGAATGAGGCACCGGATACGATCTGGGTCTTCGCCAATTACAACGGAGTCGGCACTCAGTTCAATGCGGGTACGCAGTACAACGGCAGCATCAGCTGCTCGGCGACCTGCGCTCATGTGGGCCGCACCGCGGTGGGGGTGCGCTATGTCTGCAATTCATGGAATGGCGGCAGCCAAGAGTCCTGTTCGCCGGCGAACCATAATCAATGGGCTCCGACGATGTGCGCGAACTACATCGAAAATAACGTCTACCGCGATGTCGGCCACAGCGAATGCGGCAACACAGAGCCTGCCTTGAGAATGTGTCTTAACGGCACCTGCAGGGAGAGCGTCACCTGGCATGCTTTGAGCTGCGAATGCCGACGTTAGCGGGGCGTGATTGATACCGCTTCGCGCTACCGTTTTAACGCCTTTCTTTCGGCTCGTTCGATGGTTTGGTGCCCGCCTCGTGAGCTTATTTTATCGAGAGGTTAAGCACAGCGGGCGTGAGCGGGTGCCCAAGGATAAGCCTGTTCTTTTAGCCGCTAATCACCCCAATTCGGTGATGGACCCGATCGTGCTCATGACCTCGTTCAAGAGGCCGGTGCACTTTCTTGCTCGGGCGGGCTTGTTTCGTTTTCGGCTGGTCGCCTGGCTGCTGCGCACCTTCCACGCCATCCCGGTCTATCGTCGCCAAGATGGGGGCGATATGGGCGGTAATCGGGATGCATTTGCAGCCACCCACGAAGTCCTCGAGCGAGGGGGCGTCGTCGGTATTTTTCCCCACGGGCACAACGTGGAGGAGCGCAGGGTTGAAGCGATTCGAAGCGGCGCCGCCCGAATCGCTCTGGGTGCCGAGGCGGCGCATGGATGGACGCTTGGGCTGACCGTCGTTCCGATCGGCATGAACTATGAAGATCGGGACCGATTCAACTCGCGTGTGCTGGTGCGCTGGGGTGAGCCAATTCGGGTCTTAGACTATGCGCAGCGCTACGAAGAGGCGGCCCAAGAAGCTGTCAAGGAGCTCACCCAAGAGCTGCTCGAGGGCATGCGTGAGACCGCCGTCCACTTGGACGAAAACGTTGAGCGTGATGCGGTTGAGTTGGTGCGGCGTTTGTACGCTCATCAGCTGCATAAGGATTTGATCGGTGAGCCTGAGATTCTTGAGGATCGATTCTTCCTGGAGCGACGCATCGGCGAGGCGATCGCCTGGACTCGGACTGAAATGCCTGAGCGCGTCGAGGCTTTGCTCGGGAATATGGAGCGTCATCACACCTTGATGCAGCGTATTCATCTTCGTGAGCGCGCCTTTAAGGGCGGCGAGGGGAACCTAAAATATCGACGGACTGCGCTGCGCTCGACGCTGAAGATGCTGCTGGGTCTGCCCCTGGCGGCTTGGGGACTGGTTCACAATATCGTCCCTTATCGCGCGGCGGCGACCTCGACTCGAATTGCCGCTGAAGAGGCGATCGTCGCCGTCATCGCGTTCTTGTCAGGGATCGTCTGGTTTTCGCTCTGGTATGCGCTGCTTGCTTATGCGGTGTACGGCATCAGCGGCTCACTGGTTGCGACCATTGTTTACGCGATCAGCGTTCCAGGTTCGGGTCTGTTTGCCCTGGCTTATATTCGCTGGTTGCGCTCGGCTCGATGTGAGGTGCTCGCGGGTTTGATCTTGCGGCGTCACCCGAGCTTGCTCGCTAAACTCCGTGAGGAGCGCAGCGTGATTCTGCGCGAACTTGCGGCGCTGCAAGAGCTCTTTTTAGCGGCTAATGGCAGCGAGATTACGGAGTATTTAGAGCGGCGATCTTCGCCGCCGTTAACCGGTCGTGCTGAGCGATAGCGTTCATCCAAAGTTGGTGCTGCTCGATGCATTCCGCCTCAGACCAGTGGAGCAAATCGCCGACCGCACGCGCTAGCTCTAGGGTCCTGCCGTGCCAAGGTAGGTCCTCGGTCGTGAGCATGGTGCGGCGCGCGAACAGATCGTCCAGCGTGGCTGCAAACTCCATAGCGGTCGCGTGGAGCACTTCGGCTTTGATCAGAGGTAAACCTTCAACCAAAGGCTCAGCGAGATCTGGCTGCGCTTCGATTTGGTCGAGGATCGGACGAGCATAAGGTCCATAGACCCTTGCGAGTCGCTCAAACAGCGGCTCGGCGAGCGCGCTCGGCCGGTCGCTCTCGGTCAGCGGCTCTTGAACCGGTTTTCGCCCCCGGGTGGTGTGGCGAACTTTGCGTTTGAGCAGCTTGGCTGCCTGATGGATGGTCTCTTCAGCCAGGCTGCGATGAGTGGTCAGTTTACCCCCTAACAGGGTCAACAAACCCTTCTGACCTCGGGCGTCGCGTGGACCGACGACTTTGTGCGCGCGGCTGACCTTGCCCTCTTTGACCCGCTTGCCTCCAGCGCGCACCAGGGGACGAATCCCTGCGCGCGTGAGGATGATGTCCTCATGCTGATAGTTGGCATTGGGGAGCAGCTGGTTAGCCTCATCTAAGAGGTACTCAATCTCGGGTTTCGTGGCGTACCAGTGGTCGGGTTGGTCATGATAAATATCGGTGGTGCCTACCCACAGCGAATCGCCCCAGGGGATTAAGAAGAAGGGGCGCCCATCGCTGCGCGCTTGGACGTACAAACCGGAGGCCGGATGATCGGACCGGCGCGGCAGCATGATGTGGCTGCCTCTGGTGGTGTGCAGCATGGGCGGCGTTCGAGTCTCAGATCGCTGCATGAGCTGATCCACCCAATGCCCGGTCGCGTTGACCACCACCGGAGCATAGAGCAAGCGACCGTCGTCAAGCTCGACCCCAACGACTCGATCCTCTTCACGGATTAGCGACTCGACGCGCACGCCGAGATCGCAGCTCGCCCCGTCGTGAACTGCGTCGGTCATCAGCTCGACGACCAATCGCTCTGGGTAGCGAACCTGCGCATCGAGATAGCGCAGCCCACCACGCAAGCCGTCTTCGCGCAGGTCGGGAAACTGTCGCCGCATGGCTTGAGTGTTGAGGGTGCGAACGGCGCCGCCAAAGGGTCTGCCAGCCATCGCCTCGTAGAGCCAAAGCCCGAGCCTCAAGGTGGCGATCCAATGCGGGTCACCCTCTTGTACGGCGAGCTGAAGCTCCAGTTCACTGACACGCCACGGGCGCTGTCGAAGCAGCAGCTCGCGCTCACGCAGGGACTCGAAGACCAGCCCAAACTCAAAGTGTTCAAGGTACCGAAGACCACCGTGAATCAGACGCGTCGAGCCGGCGCTGGTGCCGTAGCAAAGATCACGAGCTTCGATCAGGTGAGCGTGGAGGCCGCTCAGAGCAGCCTCACGGGCTACCGCAGCACCGTTGATTCCTCCACCGATGATGATGATGTCTGCATCAGCATGTGAGTGACTCATCGCTGCTCTAACTCTCCGGTGACGCACAACGTGGCGGTGCATATAGCCCCTGCCGGATTCCCTTGGTCGTCTTCAAGTTCATTGCACGAAAACCCGCGCGGGCAGTCTCGAACGTCACGACAGCCAAGCGCACAGGCTTTGCCTAAACTGTTCCCGTCACGGTCTTGATAATCGATGCACAGCGTATCGCTACCATGACGCTGCTCGGGGCTGCAGTCATCGCTGTCTTGGCAAGCGGCGCAGTAGCCATCGGGGAAGTCGAAGCAGGCGCCTTGTTCCACGCCCTCGGGGCAGGCTTGCCCTGAATCATCAAGTCCATTGGCGCAGCAAAACTGCCCGAGTCCGCAATCGAGCTCTTTGGTTCTGCAAGGACGCGTCGCGCATTGCCCCTCTCGGCAGATTTGCATCGAAGAGCAGTGTTGGTCGGTCAGACAGCCCTCGCGGCATTCCCTGCTGTCGGTGTCGCAATAGATCCCAAACCGAGGCGGACAGTCCGAATCGCTTGAGCACCCTGGCAGTCGGCAGCGCTCCTCGCGGCAGCTAAAGCCCTCAGCGCAGTCTTCATCGCCGCCACAGCCTGGACCACAGCGTCCATCATCGTGGCAGTTTTGGTTGCTTGGGCAGGACCCGACCTCGCAGCGAGGACGACACATTCCCGTGACCGCATCGCAAGTGCCTTGGTCGGGGCAATCGCTGTCGATGCGGCAAAAGGCGAGGCAGAGCCCAGGCTCTCCACGCCGTTGAGCGCAGAGCAAGCCCTGCGGACAATCGGCGTCTTCGGTACAGCCCATAGGCGTTCCGCATTGTGCGGGCAGGCAATAGCCGCCTGGATCGCGCACCAAACCCGCTGGGCACTCGCGCGCCGAACTCTCTAGAGCGCAGACTCGCCGGTCGCCCTGGGTGACGCAGGGGTTCGCCAGCCCACTGACCAGATCTAAACCACATTGCGCGGCGGCGCTGCACGGAGCGCACAAGGGGCGCGCTCGCCGGCAGGTTCGGTCCTCACAGCGCTCGCCGGTTTGGCAATTGAAGTCTTGGTCACAGGCGTTGCCCGCGGTGCAACTTCCGGCCCCGTCGCAGACCTGGCCAGCGCCGCATTCATCGTCATAGCGGCAACCTTGAGCCACTGAGCTACCGGAGCCTACCGCTGCGTCGATCGCACCTTGAGACCCGACATCACCCGAATTGGTAGCATCGGTGCTGCTGCATCCCGCTATTCCAAGCGCTAAAGCTAAAACAAGCCGCATCAAACCGCTCCTTGCCTTCTGACCTGCCGGTCCCCTAACGCAGAAAGACCATGCATCCGAAGAACATCTTCCACTTACGCCCACTTGTCCTCGTTCTTGGCGTTTTGCTCGGGACATCAGGCTCATGCCACCTCGTGAATGTTTGGAGTGATTCGATCACCCAGGAGCGGTTGGTCAGCGAGGGTGTTGAAGTGATGGCGAGCGTCCATGAACTCAACGGTGAAGCCTGGGTGAGCGCACGCACCAACGAATCCGGCGCAAGTCACTGCCAATGGCACGTGACCTATCTGGACATCGAATGCATCGAGATCTTTGCCTTGCCTTGCCCAAGTGGGATCAAATCAACCCCGCTCATCTACCTTGAAGACGACCCGACGGTCTGCCGAGTCTTGAGCCGGTCGGCCGTCGCCGCTGAGCAAGAAGTCGTTGAAAATAGCAGCAAAGGATGGCTGGTGACTGGCTTTGGCCTAGGCTTGCTTGCGCTTGCGAGTAGGCGCAGCAAAGAGCCGGCCCCTCAAGTGCCGGTCAAAGATCAAAATTGATGCGCCTTGCCGCAGTTTTTGGGCTGTGGCAGGCAGAGTCGGACGACGGAGCGTAGTGTATGAGCCAAGAATCGTTAGGCCTCTTTGATGGTCACGAAGAATCAGAGACCACCCAGACCGCCGAGGCACCGATAAAGGCGAGCGAAAAAGCACCTGTCGATGAGGGTGAACTTGCGGCTGGAGAAGCTGACGACGCCGAACCGATCGAGGCCGGCGACAAGCCCAAAGCAAAACCTAAACGGCGCTCGAATGCGCGCGCGATGGCCAAGGGTCAGCGAGCGATTTCGATCTCTGAGTTCTTCACCAAGAATCGTCACCTCTTGGGGTTTGATAACCCCTCAAAAGCCCTGCTCACCGCCGTGCGTGAGGCGGTTGACAATGCCCTAGATGCCGCCGAAGAGGCGGGCATTTTGCCGCATATTACAGTCGAAATCTCGCAGGTTAAAGGAAAGTCAGATCGTTATCGGATGTTGGTTCGAGACCTAGGTCCCGGCATCATCAAACGTCAGATCGGTCGGATCTTTGGCAAGCTGCTTTATGGCTCGAAGTTCCACCGGCTCAAGCAAAGCCGAGGGCAGCAAGGGATCGGAATCTCCGCTGCCGGGATGTATGCGCAGATTACGACCGGGCGCGACATTGAGGTGATCTCAAAGACGGGCAAACGCCGGCCTGCGAACCGCGTTGAAATGCGTATCGATACCAAGCGTAACGAACCTAAATACAAGCTCGAAGAAGAAATTGAGTGGGAATACGACCACGGCACCGAGATCGTGATGGTGATGAGCGCTGTGTACAAAGGCGGGAAACATGGCGTCGCTGAGTTCCTCAGGCAGACGGCGCTGTCGAACCCTCACGCCCACATCGAATTTCAGCCGCCGCGTGGCGAGCGGGTCATTTACGAGCGAAATGTTCATGATTTGCCGTTAGAGCCGGTAGAGATTCAGCCGCATCCCCACGGCGTCGAGCTCGGTATTTTGATGCGTATGATGCACGACACCAAGCGCCGTAACCTCACCGACTTCTTGCGCGAAGAGTTCTGCCGCGTGTCGAGCAGGGTCGCCGAAGAGATGATCGCAGCCGCGGCAAAAAATATCCCGGATCGAAGCCGCTCGCAGCTGATTCGGCGCAACCCGAAGATGATGCAAAGGCATGAAGCCGAAGCGCTGTATCGGGTGATGCAAGATACCAAACTGATGGCGCCGCCGACCAATTGTCTGAGTCCCATTGGTCCGGACGCGATGATCACGGGTTTGTTCTCCTTGTTTGATCCAGGTGAACACGACGAGGATGAGTTCTTTGTCACCAGCGAGACCAGGTCACCCGCCGTTTACCGCGGCAACCCGTTTCAAGTGGAAGTGGGGATTGTGCACGGCAAAGGGCTTCAAGGGGACACTCAGGCGGAGGTGTTCCGCTTCGCTAACCGCGTGCCGCTTCAGTACCAGTTTGGAGCGTGCGCTGTGACCAAAGCGGTGACCTCATTGAACTGGCGACAGTATCACCTCCAGCAGCCGCGCGGAGGTCTGCCCATCGGACCGATGGTGGTGGCGGTTCATATCGCCTCAGGGTGGGTGCCTTACACCTCCGAGTCGAAAGAGGCGATTGCGCACTACCCAGAGATTTTAGCCGAGCTTAGGCTCGCTTTGCAGGTCTGTGCGCGCCGGTTAGCCAAGCACATTAAGCGTAAGCGACGCGCCGCTGATGAGCTGAAAAAACGCGCATACATTACCAATTACGTCGGCCCGATCGCCGACGCGCTCGACGAAATTTTAGGTCTACCCGATGGTGAGACCAAAGCGATCGAGGGGCACCTCGAAGCGATCATCACCGAGACCCGTGGTGGGGAAGTCAAAGCATGAGCAAGTCGAAGAAAGACATCACCAAAATGACGCCTGAAGAGGCGGATAAAGCAACGATCGATGCGATCAATAAGGTCGCCAAAGAGATCTATAAAGACATCAAGAAGGAGCGCGCTCCCGAGCTGGTGAGCCCGCAGCGTTCGCTCAAGAACGTGTTGCCGTTTCGCAAGCGGATCGGGTTTCTCGAGCTGGGTGATAAGAAGAAGACGCGCACCTTGTCCGTGAACACGGTCAAGACCTTTGCCCAGAGCCTCAAGATGATGGGGTTGAGTAAAGAGCTGGTTCAGACCAACGACTTTGCGACCAAGAGGGACGCTTATTACCAGAGCAAAAACTGGGGCACGGCGGCGTTTAAAGATCAGCCCGAATCCGATACCGTCATGGACGATATGGAAGCGCTGATGAGTCGCTACGGGCTTGGGCGCGAGCATTTGCGGTATGTTCCGGACGAGCACGGCGGGAGCGTTGCAGGCGCGCTGAAGGTTCATGATCGAGACCTCGAAACAGGTGAGCCCGAGATTATCGACTGCACGCGCTTTGGCTCAGGCGCTTATTCGATCCCATCTTGGGTTGAGCACCTCACCTTTGAGACCGACGCGGAGTTTGTTTTATGCGTCGAGACTGCGGGTATGTTTCAGCGCCTTCAGAGCCATAAGTTTTGGCGCAAAAAGAACTGTATTTTGGTCTCGCTCGGTGGTGTCCCTTCCCGCGCCTGCCGCCGCTTCGTGCGTCGCCTGAGCGAGCAAGCGGATATCCCGGTTTATGCCTTTGTGGATTGCGACCCTTACGGCATCGCCAACATCTATCGCTCGCTCAAAGTCGGCAGCGGCAATGCTGCGCACGTGAATCATCTGTTCTGCGTCCCTAAGGCGCGCTTTTTGGGGGTCACGCCCGAGGACATCAAAAAGTATAAGCTGCCGACGCATCCGCTCAAAGATATTGACGTCAAACGTGCCAACGATGCGCTCAACAATGACCCGTTTTTCCAAGCTCATCCGCGCTGGCAGGCGGCGATTAACGGACTGTTGAATATGGGCGTTCGTGCCGAGCAACAGGCTCTGGCTCGGTGGGGACTGAACTACGTGATGGAAGAATATCTTCCCGAAAAGCTCGACAATCCGAAGCGCTTCTTACCCTAGAACAAGCTGCGTGGCTTACCACCTCGCTCGCTCTGTTCCCGAAACAACGCTTTGGTCTCGTCGGTGAGCTTGTCGTCCATTTTGCCTAAGCAAAAGTTCAAGTAGCCCGGCGGGATCTCGCTCAAGGGCAACCCAATATGTTTGCCAAAGCCTAGTCGAATGGTCTCGCCGTCTTCGCGGTCGATGTACAGATGGTAACGAAAGCGCCGGTCCTCGTCGTCGAGCTGTTTGCGCATCCGGATCTGTTCGGCGAGCGCCGCATCGACCGCGCTGGGCATCACCCCCGCTTGGACCATGCCGCTAAGAATCGCGCCGGTCGCCTCCGCATCGGCGGTGGCTGAGTGCGCATCGGTCAGGTCGTAACCGTAACGCGCCGCGACCGCTTCGAGCTTGCGGACTTTCCAGCTTCGATGGTGCCAAGCGACGAAGATGAAGGGGTCGAGGACTTGGTCCGGGTCGATCCGATGCGCGAACCCATGGCGCTCGAACTCGGCGTTCATGATGCGGACGTCATAGCTGATCGCGTTGTAGCCGCATAAGACAGGTTGGTGACCACCGATACCTTGCTCGACGTGTTCCCAGAACCGATCACCGATCGCTGCGAAATCAGGGCAGTCTTTGATGTCTTCATCAAAGATGTTGTGAACCTGAGACGCGCCGATGGGAATCGGCACGCCTGGATTGATCCGAATCTGTCGTGGGCGAGCGCATCGTCGGCCTTCGGCCCAATAGATGGCGCCGATCTCGACCACGCGGTCTTCCAATACGTTGACCCCGGTCGTCTCGGTGTCGAAGATCATCACTAGCGACGAATCGATCTGGGCAGCCATCGATGACTCCTTGTCTTTCGCAGTCGCGTTAGCACTGCAAACCCGGGCTTGGAACCCCAGTCTACATAAGCCTATGACACGAAAAACCTTGGCCGTTGCAGAGCAGCATTCGGTTCGCTACCCTAAGGTTAAGCAGGAGGACTCCATGTCCGGACCGTTGGCAGGCCATGCCAGCACATTCGGCGTACAATCGCGTGCGCCCTCGAGCGCGCAGCCGATCGCTGCGCCGAGTACGGTTTCGTTCAAGGCGAAGACGTCCGCCTCTGCTGCTCGTTTGGCTTCAGGCATTGATCAGGTGAGCATCACGCCGCCGCGTGTCGAGACGCCCAAGGGTTTGACGGCTTCGATGAACAATCAGATGTCGGGAGCCAGCATGGCGCCGGGCAAGAGCTTCTCACCACGGGCGACCGCTGATTACAGCAAGCTGGGTATCGAGCTCAAACGCCAGATGGTGCAATCGTACCCTAAGGCGACGCCTGATCTGTCCGATACGGTGGTTCCGAAGCTTGAAAACACGCGGGGGCCGATGCCCTCTCCGAAAGTCAACAGCGCTGCCCTGCACGCCATCCGAGCGTCGAGTCCGCCCGACACTAGGGCGATCCACGGGAACCCTGAGGCGACGGTGAGCAAGCTGCGACCGATTCGGGACAGCTTGTCGATGCAAGTTGGGAACCTCAGCCCGGGGCAGGCGAGCGCTCTGATCGGAGCCGGGATGAAGACCGCAGCCGCTCAGGCTGCTGTGGTTCGAAACTCGATGAACGAGACGCAGGATCAGCTGGCTTCGAGCCGCAAACGACTCAAGGTCATGCAAGAGCAACAAAGAGATCACTCGGTCCGCATCGCTCGACGCCTGAAGGTTAAGTTCGACTCGGTCCCGCAGCATCTACGTGACTTCGCAGCCAGAGCCGGCAAAGAGCTCGTGGTGCCGATGGGTTTGGAAAAAACGCCGCTCGAGAAAATGCTCGGCGCTGAAGGCGTGGTCGGCTTCAGGGGCGCCGGTATGGCAGCGTACGAAGAGTACATGGCGAACCCGTAGCACCGTGTCCCGAATCAAGCTGATCACAGGGGTGGCGATTGCCGCCTACTTCGTCGCCGCAGGATGGGTCTATGTCAGCCAAACCCGGGCGGTGAAGCCTGCGCATCAAGATGAGCTGCCAGTCGTCGAGAAGAAGGAGCGGCTGCGTATTGTTTTGATCGGCGATACGGGGATGCCCGGTGCGCTTCGTGATGGCGTTCGACGACAGGTGCTCGCCGAGTCCAAAGATGCCATCATCGCACTGGGTGATTTGATCTATCCGCATCCGCCACCCTGTCCGACGGGCGCGATCGATGCCAAGGACCTGCCCTTCTACGAGCAGCGCGTGGCTCATGGCTTAGAGGGTCTCAGGGCACCTGTTTATGCGATTCTAGGCAACCACTCGTACTACCGCGGCAAGCGCTCGTTAGTGTCTCGAATTTTTCCCTTCGTCCCCTCGACGCTCGAAGCTGGTGATCCTGGTGACGGCCGCATCGTTGATCCGGCCGCGTGCATGGTCGACTTTATCGGCATGAGACCTCAGATCCATCTGCCAAGTTTAGACTATGGGCTGGATTTTGGCGTCGCTCAGATCGCCTTTGTGGACACCGATCATCTGGATGAACGTGCGACGAAAGTGGTCGATAAGACCTTCGCCACGGGATCGGGTTGGAAGCTGCTCATGGGTCATCATGTGCTCAAAACCTACCACAACAAGGAGCGAGAGAACTATGTCGCTCCTTGGCTCAAGTCGCTCAAGGCTCAGCCGGATCTATACGCCAACGGTCACGCCCATTTCCTCCAGTTTGGAATCTATGGCGGGGTCCCGGCGGTGACCTCTGGTTCTGGCTCGAAGTTACGCCATCGACCTGCATGCCCGCCTGACTGCGGCGAGGGACAACTCTTTGGCGTGAGCACAGCGGGTTACGCGGTGCTCGAGGTGGCGCCCAAGGAGCTCACCGTGATTTTCAAGGATGATGTCGGCGCTGAGCGTTATCGCTGGAGCGTCAAGCGCTAGGCTTGCTTTCGAGCCTTTAGAGCGTCCATTTGTTCGGCGGTTGCCGGCAGCTGGTGCGCCGCCTTCCACTCATCATAGGGCATGCCGTAAACCGCAGCACGAGCCTCCACAGCGTCCAACTCGACGCCAGCTTCTTGGGCAGCTGCATGGTACCATTTGCCCATACAGTTCCTGCAAAAGTCGGCCAGGATCATCAGGTCAATGTTTTGCACGTCCGTTCGCTTTTGCAGGTGATCTCGTAATCGCCTGTAGACGGCCGCCTCAATCTGGGTTTGCTCTTGTTCAGTCATCATCTTGCTCCGGGAGTCCTTCGTGAAAGAACATCCTCTTTGGACTTTGGCTAGAGGGCTATCGGATCGCTTGGCGGCGATGAGCTTCGCCGCACCTGTTCATACCGTTTATGACCCCACACGTTATGCGCATCGACCCATGAAGCAATACTTTGAGCGTTATGGTCACCCTTCTAAGCGCATCTTATTTTTAGGGATGAACCCTGGGCCTTGGGGGATGGCGCAAACGGGCGTGCCCTTTGGTGAAATTGCCGCTGTTCGCGATTGGATGGGGATTTGCGAGCCGGTCGAGTCACCTGAGGTTGAGCACGCCAAGCGCCCGATTCAGGGCTTTGACTGTGCGCGCAGTGAAGTCAGCGGCCGCCGACTCTGGGGTGGCTTTGCCGAATGGTTCGAGTCTGCGGATGCGTTCTTCAAAGACCATTATGTGGCGAATTATTGCCCCTTAGCGTTCATGGAAGAGGGCGGCAGAAACCGAACGCCTGATAAATTGCCCGCTGCGGAACGCCTCCCACTAGAGCAAGCCTGTGATGAGCACTTGCGCCAGGTGGTTGAGCTGCTCGAGATCGAGCGCGTGATCGGGGTGGGGCGCTTCGCCGAGACGGTGGCCAAACGCGCCTTGGGCGACGCCGTCGGCTTTGGGATGATCTTGCATCCAAGTCCCGCCAGTCCGGCAGCGAACCGTGGCTGGGCTGAGCAAGCTCAGGGTCAACTGCGCGAACAAGGGCTGCTGTAATAGGTCGAAAAACTGCGAGGACCTCCGGGGTATGCTAACCCGCTTGGTATGCGCTCGTTGTGGTTTGCTACGCTCTTGCTTTGGCCCCTCCCGGCATCGGCCGGAAAGCTCTTCCCTCTTTTTCGCCCGCAGCCGGTTTTAGGACACGGCGAGCCTTTGCGGATTGAAGAGGTGGGTCGCTACCTGCGCGATGCGCTGGGCGAAGTCGGCGACTACGAAGTGGACCTGCTCGATCCGGACCGCAGTGAGCAACCCTTTGTCAAGAGCGCCAAGGTTGAGCGGCTCTCTAAGCGCTGGCGCTCTGAGATCGATTTTGCTGAGACCAACCTTCGACGCCGCAAGCCAGGGTTGGCGATCAAGGGCGCTAAGGTCGTTTGGCGGCGGCTGAGCCGATCGCCAGCGTTGGTTCAAGACCCCGAAATTCTATGCCGGACTTACCTCGTTTTTGCTGAGGCGAGTCTACAGCTCAAACAGGAGCAGAAGGCAGAGGAGTGGGTTAAGCGTTTGGCTGGCAGCTGCGCCAACATGTACCGCGATGGAAAGTGGAGGGCTAAATCCAGTCCCGCATTCCTCGAGCTGGTGCGAAAGACCAAGGCGGTGATGCGTCATGCGGCGCCTGCTCAGATCACGATTTTGACCGAACAAGCGGGCGCGGAAGTCTACCTCGATGCGCGGCTCGTCGGCACCACGCCGATGAACCTGACGGGGATCCCGCCGGGGCCGCATGTCCTTCGCGTCGAAGAGGTTAATCGTAAGCCATGGTGTGAGTGGATCGAGCTCAGCGCTGCGCCGCGCACCCTCAGGATTCAGGGGCAAGCCAATTGGTTGCGCCCTGCCGAGGTGGGGTTGCAGCGAGCGCTTCAAAACAACGTGATCGATGACGCCGCAGTCTCAGGAGCCAAGGCGCTTTTGACTCGCCTTGCCCCTGGCGCGCCCTACCTAGCCATGGTCGGCGTTCTCGAAAGCGAGGGTGCGGTCAAGTTGCGGTTAATTTTGATCGATCGGCGGGGGCGGATTTTGCGGGTTCCCGAGGTGATGGTCGATGAGTCCTTCTTAGGTCTAGAGGCTGAGCTGAGCCACCTGTTCAAAGCGATGGGCAAGGTCCGCTGGACGGCGCTCAACAAGGGGCCGATCTTCCCCAACCTTGAAGAAGCTCAGGGCGAGGCGCCTGAGGTTCGATTTAAGGCGCTGGTCGAGGCGAGAGGCGCGGTCGAAGCTGAGGACGAGCGCAATGAAGATAAAGACGAAGACCCGGACGAAGATGACGAGCAAGAAGAGAAGGACCGACTCCGCCCGGTGATCCGAGGCGAAGGTGCCAAGAAGAAGAGCTCTTCAGCCGGGCCGATTAAGCGTCGCGCTCGAACCTACACCGACTTCAAAGACGAAGACGATAAATAGTCCGCTCTACTGTCGAACGATCAATGTGTAGTCGCCGGCGACACCTAAAGGCTGACGCGGCGGGTTATGAAATGGAGCCACGACAATGGTCAGCTCCTGACCTTGCTCCACGTCCAGCGCCATGCGGCAGTCGTAGTTGCGCGACTCAGCGTCGATGTCGTCGTTCTCGGCCAGCATCTCTTCACCGCTCATAATACGGCACATCGGATCGAGCTCGCTCTCGGTCATCACCGTGAGTTGACCCGTCGCAGGAGCCACCAAGCTGTAGTAATCAAAGTCCCGACCCCAGTCGAAGCGAGCCGCTTGTTCGTAGGGGAGCGCCTCGATCGGAGTCGCCGTCTCAGCGCTGTTTCCATGGTCGTCATCGGGAAGACGCTCGGATCCGATTGTGTACAGACCGGTGCCCCACTCGGCGTTGTAGTGGCGGACCTTCAAGTAGTAGGTCTCACCAACCTCCATCGGCATCGCTACGCTGCAGTTGAGCTCTTCACCGCCGTCGTCATCTCCGGAGAGTGTCTCACCGTTTGAGTCTTCCAGCGTGCAGACGGGGTCCGTCGTGCTCTCGGTGAAGAATCGAAAGATGCCGGCTTCTGCGACTTGAATGCTCCACATATCGACATCACCACAGCCAAACATGGCGTCCGTGCGTTCTGACTCGAAGTCGAAGCTCGAAGCCGTTTGGGCATCGTTCCCGTCGTCGTTGGTCTGATCTTCACAGGTGCAGGTGCTGCTGCAGCCGTCGCCGTCTTCAGTGTTCCCATCATCGCACTCTTCGGCGACGGATTCACCACCCCCCGGCGAGCGAAACCGGTTGCCGCAGGCAGCGCCCTCGGCTTGGCACCTGTCATCGCACCCATCACCTGAGACGCGGTTCCCGTCGTCGCATTCTTCGCCCGCGTCCGCTTGCTCGTTGCCGCAGTTCAAAAGGGCTTCGTCGTAACAAGCACGATTACAGCCGTCGCCGTCGGTTTTGTTGCCGTCGTCGCATTCTTCGCCTTCTTCAAGCTCGCCGTTCCCACAGATCGCTCGATCTTCGGTTTCGCAGCTTCGGTTGCAGCCGTCGCCGTTGCGCTGGTTTCCGTCGTCGCAAGCTTCGCCTTGTTCGACGACGCGATTACCGCAAACGGAGCCATCATTGGCGAGCGGGTCGGTTGAGTCCGCATCCACTGCGCAGGCGCTCAGAACGAGGAGGAGGTAGAGGGGGCGGCGCTTAGAGATCATGAATAGCCTTGCTATGGTTCGGCGGGAGCTTGGCCCATGGGGTGATGTGACGCAAGCCGCTAGCTTGCTTCGCTGGCATTGCGCGGGTAGGGTCTTTACGCTTCGAGGGTAGTGCCTTTGGGAGGTTTCTTTTGCGCTTCGTTACACTGATGCTGCTTGGTTTTTTGGCTGCCTGCGGAGGGTGGGACGCTGATAAGAATCTGAACGCTTTGGGCGACGACGAGCTCGAAGCATTATGCGGTCATTTTTATGATTTGGCGGGCGGAGAACCCAAGCTTGAAACCTGCACCGTGGATGGTGTGGAATACAGCGTTGAACTGGGCGGTCGTAGTGACGAGATCGCTGCGTGCAAAGCGAAGGCTCGCCCAGCGTGCAAGACACAATTGTTAGAGGACTGCGTCGTCAGCCTGGAGGGTTCGCTCTGTGCGGACATGAACACCGATGCCTGCGTGGCGTACGTGAACTGCGAACTAAATTAAGTTTCCAGCGGCAGCGCTGGCTTGAGGAGATAGGTATGCTGAAGCGTTTCAGCGGCGTTATTTTAGTGGTGTCGGCGATGACCTGGGGTCAGCCGGCGCACGCTCAGTGTGCAACCTGTGGTAACCCAGCCCTCACCGCGGGGGCATCCGATTTGGGCAAAGCTCTCGGTGAAGAGGTGGTCGCCACTCCCGCGCTGACGTTGAGCGGAAGTTATTCGTTCACCAACTTTGATGAGTTCCAAGACGCAGACGGTAATCGCCTCGCTCCATCGGACCCCGCGGTGGGTCTCAACGATGAGTATTTCCTCGCCCTTCACGTCTTTGTGCTCAACGCCGAAGTGAGTCATCCGTTGGGCGCAGCGCTGAGCTTAGCGGTACCTTACGGCCTGGCTGCTTTTCACAACGAGCGGGGTGAAGAAGGAACCGATCCCGGTTTCGCCGATATTGAATCGCGGCTGCGGCTGGACATCAATAAGCTGACGGGCGTGTGGTCTGAGGGTTCAAAGCCTCGACTCAATGTGTCGCTCGGTGGCGTCGCACCGACGGGCGAGTTCGTAGCGAGCACCGACGTCGCTGGTTCGGATCGTTACGTCAGTTTGGGGCGCGGCGTTGCGTGGGGTTTGGCCGAGTTTGATCTGCGAGGTTATCTGGAAAATGGCGCAGGCTGGTATGTGACCGGTGGCTTGCGCACCGCGCTGCAGACCTACGTCGGTACCAATGATTATGAATTTGATTGGGGTAATGAGTATCGCTTGTCTGTTGGTGGCAGCGCGCAGGTGATCCCTAAGAAAATGGGCTTAGGGTTTGGCGTCGATTGGAACCAGCGCGGCACCAGCCAAGAAAATGGCGCCGAGTTCCCCAATGGCGGCGGACAAGATATTACGCTGAGTGGTACCATTCAGGGGCGTCTGCCTGGCAACCTGATGGCGAGCGTTGGGCTCCGCTATCCGGTCTGGTACGAGGTCAAGGGAACCCAGGTGGTGTCGGATCCAAACGTGTTTGGTGGGATCGCTTACCGCTTCGGTGGCTCGAAGGTGGTCAAGAAAGAGGGCGCGCCAGAGATGCCCAAGCCCAACGTTCTTCCGGGCGAAATCCCCAAAGATCCCGAGCTTCTTAAGGTGCTAGGGGACAACAAAGTCACCATTATTGATTACTGGGCAGAGTGGTGTGTGAACTGCATGAAGCTGATGCCGTACATCGACGCCTTCAAAAAGAATAATCCCCATGTGGAAGTCGTCAAAATGGACGCCACCAAGTGGGAAGTCGAACAGTTCAAACGGTTCCTACCCGCAACGCCTGAGCTACCCGCTCTGGACATCTATGGTGCGGACAAGCGCTTGATCATTCGTTTGGGTGGCACGGACGTGTTCAAGTATCGCGAGCATCTGCCTGCCGGTGTCGACAAAGGTTATCCCGAGGGATGGGAGCCTCCGGCGGACAAGCCCAAAGACGATCAAGACAAGGCAAAAGAAGAAGCGCCTAAAGAAGAGGCGCCCAAGGCCGCCGACCCCGAAGCCGCCTCCTAGCCCGACGACACAGGATTCATTATGACGCCGCCATTTGACCGCCGAGAGTTCGTTCGGCTGAGTTCGGTCGCAGCGCTGGCTGGACCTGCGCTGCTGGGCGCTTGCGCCGACGAGCCTGTCGTCGAGCCTTCCACCTGCGGAACCGGGGCGCCGGATCAGGGTGTTTTGTGGGACGAGAACCCGCTCGAGTTGGTGGTCGATTCGACGATGTTCCCGCTACCCCCACAGTCGGGAGCGATGCGCAGCGAGTCGGCGCTGATTTGGGGTTACGCTGACGGTCCAGAGGCGCTCAAATTTTGGGTCTGGCGCGAAGAAGCCGAGCAACGATTTTTGGTGCACAGCGGCACGGCGCAGCTGGTCGAAGGGTACGCCAAGGTCGCGCTCGAGGCGCTGGCTGCAGGGCAATGGTATGAATACCTCTGGTACCATGAAGACGCTGATGGGGGCACCCAGCGCGGCGTCGCCGGCCGGTTTCGGACGGCCTTCGAGCCGGGTTGCTCGGCACCCATTGTGGTGGCTGCGACGTCATGCACGAATCGCCGCCTAGCGCCTTACCGCAGCCTTGAGATGATGGCTGACGCTCAGCCTGATATGTTCCTGCAGCTCGGGGACATGAGCTATAACGATGGGGCCCAGGACCAGCAGGAATACCGGGACCTCTGGCACGAGACCTTGAGCGATCCAGGCTACGCAGCGATCCTTGCTAAGTGCGGTATGTACGTCACCTGGGACGATCACGAGATCGTGGACAGCAGCTCGTACTACAACACCGGTGAGACCCGTCGCCGTATCGCCACCGAGGCGTGGTTTGAGACGCTGGCGACGCCAAGGCTCGAGGCGGATCGCTTCTGGGATAGTTACCGCTGGGGCGACACGGCTGAGTTCTTTGTGCTTGATTGCCGCAGCGAGCGACAGCCTGAGAGTCGCCGCACGCCAGAGGCTGCTTACATCTCGCGAGCGCAGATGGACTGGCTCAAGGCTGGGCTGAGCTCGAGCACCGCCACCTGGAAGGTGATCCTAAACTCAGTGCCGATGACCAACTGGCCCGACGTGACCATTTTGGAGTCGGACCGGTGGGAGGGCTATGAAGCTCAGCGCCAAGAGCTGGTGGATTATTTGGTCGCCGAAGACCTTGACGGCGTGTTGGTGGTCAGCGGTGACTTTCATTGCGGTTCGGTCAGCCGGCTCGAGCCGGTAGGTCCTGCGCGCAAGTACTTCGAGGTCTTGGTCGGACCGGGCGCTAACGGCGGAAACCCGCTCGCCTATCTGTACCAGATGGGCTCCGAGGCTGAGCGTGGCCGGATCTTTGAGGGCGATCAGTTCGCCTTCTTGCATCATGGGATGTCGACCACCTTGCTCACCTTTGACGGTGACGCTCAGAGTGTCGCGATTCAGTTTGTTGATCCCGAGACCGAAGAAGAGCGCTTTAGCGCTGTGATTTATGCCGACGGGCGGATCGTGTCGTGATCGATTAGGGACAGGGCGCGTCGAGGGCGGCTGGGGCGCTAATGCGAGCCCCGCCGGGTGTGCCCACGCTGGCTAAGAAGCATGTGTATTGGAATCGCGCACCGTCGAGGTTGAACAAGACGTAGTGGCCCTTCGTGTTCTGCGAGGCGTACTGAATCACTGCGCCCGTCTTACCCCCGATATTGTTCTTCACGGGGTATGTCGTGGCTTGCTGACCCGAGAGTCGTAGCGAGGCCGGTAAGAACGGCTCGACCTCTGGACCGACCAAGGGCGCCTTGAGGTTGACGGCTAGAGCCGCTTCGGCGCGCGGACTAAAGTAGCCGTCGGTGACGCCAGCTGGCATCAGGACATGCTTTGCGGGAATGCCCTCGAAGGGTTCGGCGATCAGCCGGTTCGCCTTGGTCACTGGATCGACCATATCCCAGACATTTTGCATGGCGTGGAGCAACGGGTGGTTGCGCTCGATAGGGCGTCCTGGCTGCAAGAAGGCTTGTAGGACACCTTGCACATCAAAAGGTTCCACCGCTTCGGTCGCGATCTCAGCCATCGAGCCACCTGATCCCGACAGCACGATCGCTTTAAGTCGAGGATCGATAGCAGCCCAGCTGATACCGATCGTGGAACCCATGGATTGCCCCATCCCCGTGAGGCGCTCCGGATCAAACTGAGCGCTCGATTGACCGCCTAAATCAGCGCCTGCCACCAAGGCGGAAGGCAGCTGTGCGGTCAGCAGGTAGCGCGTGAGTAAGCTCAACTCCATGGCGCTGGCGTTGAAGTTCGCAATCGTTCCGCCGGCGTTGCCGGTGAGGTTGTAGAGCATCAAGCCCGAGGTGTCGGGCGGGTTGTTGCGATCGCCGTGCAACGGAAAGTCAAAGCCGAGCGTCGCAACGCCACGGCGAGCCAGCCATTCGGATGGCCCAGTGCCAGGTTCGGCGACGGCCGCATCGTCGAGTTCGTCTTGAGGTCCTCGATTGACGACCTGCATCCACTCACCGCCCGAGCCATGGGCATAGACCGTCAGCGGATACCCTGCTTCGGGTTGAGGGGATTTGGGCAAGGCTAAGACCAAGCGCATATCCTGCTGACGTTGAATGATCGGGTTGCCGTCCTCACCCCACGCGATTCGGCCTTCGCTGGCGTCGGAGAAGGGTGGGTTGCCGAGCTGGATCCGCGGCATGCTGATCCGCGCGGTCAGCAGCACGTAGCTCGCATCCTCAAACTGTTCTTCGCGCACCGTCCAAGGCTGGGAGAGGGCGGGTACCGGTTGGGTTTCTGCCCACGCACCGAGTCTCTTGAGCATCCATTCATGGTCGGTGGTCGTAAAGACACTGGCGGCGACGACTTGGTCGAGGGGTTCGTCTTCGGCTTTGAGCGCTTCTCGAAGTTCGGCGAAGTTGGTCAGCGCTTGGGCTGGACCTTCGATTTGCTCAAAAGCGTCATGAAAAGCTTTTGAGCGCCCAAGCGGCTGGCCAGCTGCGTTAGTCACGGCGTCAGTCACCACGAGCGCGTAGCGAGTATTGGGACGACGTACGAAGCCAGGAGCAGGAAGCGCGGCGAGTCGATTGGCGGGCACATAGATGTCGCCAACGGGATCAAAACTCACCTCGACGGGAAAGCGTTTGCCGCGCTCGCTCGAGGACGCATCGATATCGATGAGGTACACGGACGAGCCCTTTTCAATCGAGGCCGCAGCCGTTGCAGGCAGCGTCGAAGGTTTGAGCTCGCCAGAGAGGGTGAAAAAGACGCCTGAGGATAAACCCCACTTGCCTTGCAGCGCCTCCTCGCCTGCCTCAAGCCACATCGCCACCATCGCTGCGTTCCAGTCGCCCGGCCAGCGCTCGAAGTCCCAGGTGTTGTCGCTCTCGATCCTCAAGTCGCTCGGCATCGGTAGATCCCAGAAGCCACCGCTTGGGTCCCAATGAGCCTGCGTCGGACGCTCCTCCCAAGCGGGGTCACATCCACCAAAAATGAGGAGACAAGAAAGACTGAGAGTGAGTGAGCGCATAAATGGTTTATCCTTCGGGTACGATTTCTTGATCCAACTGACGATTGGCCGCAACCCTTGGCACGCTGATCCGATGATTCAAGAGAACGTCCATGACGCGGACTCGCAAGACCGGTGAAAGCTTGCTAAGCCGCTAAATGATCCAGGAGAAGATTATGCTCAATTCTGTCAACTTCCTCCAGCGCCTAAACCCCGCTTTGATGCAGCGTCTTCGTGGCCAAGGCGCAACGCAGACGACTGGCAGCTCAAACGCTCAGCAGACGAATCGTTACGCTGACGCCTTTGACCGCGGCTCGAGCGCTGTGCAGCGCGGCGCGAGCAACGCCCGAGCTGGCTTAGCGAACGCTCACTCGGAAGCGGCAGACAACTTTCGGTTGTCGGGGCACCTTGGAATGCGTGGAAACAGCATTGATTGGGATCGCGGCGGACGAGCCGGCTATTCCAAAGACTGGGTCAATACCAAGAACGACTTGAACACCTTTGCGGATCGCAAATGGAGCAATCGCCCAGATAATGAGTCGGCTGATAATGGTACCGGTATCCCGGTGAATGCGACCTTGTTTAACGTCGGCGCTCGTCGTGAGGCGACCGTCGCCTCCGTTCGAGCCGAGACCACAGTCGCTGGCGCCAACCTCCAGGGCGAAATCTACGCAGGGCGTCTGCGGGGCACCACGAATATGGGTGCGAGCGTTGATCTCAACAGCATGACCGCCAAGGTCGACGCCGGCGCTCGGGCCGAAGCTCATCTGCTTGGCGCAACGGCTTCGGGTAGTCGCACATTCGGTGGAAGCGCTTTGAACACGGCGACTTCGGTGCGTGGTGATGCTTTTGTGGGTGCTGAAGCGGGTGCCAAAGCGGGTGTTAACTTTAACCCCCGCACCGGTAATGCGGGTGTCAGCGCAGGCTTGGATGCCTTTGCGGGTGCCAAAGCCAAAGGGCGCGTGCGGCAGAGCTTCGGCGCTGCGGGCGAGAACCTAGGCGCTGTCGGTGTCCGTGGTGAAGCTTGGGCTGGTATCGGCGCAAGCGCTGACGCTTCGGCCGGCTTTGAAGATGGTAAATTTAAGATCAGCGGCTCGATTGGTGCGGCCCTTGGCGTCGGTGGTAAGGTCGGATTTGACCTTGAGGTTGACGTGGTGGGAACGGCTAAAGCAGCGACTGAAATGGCAAGCGACGCGGTCGACTTTGCCGGCGAAGTTGCAGGAGATGTTGCCAACGCCTTCAGTTCGGGTTGGAGTAGCATTAAGAAACTCTGGTAACCTGAGGGGTCGTTCATGACGACAGCAATTGATGATCTTCTAGATGCGGGACGCCTTGATGAGGCGTCCCGTCTCATTTCTGAGCAACTCAGCGACACTCCAAACGAGCCCAATATCCTAGTAGCGCAAGCCCGGGCGCTTGGTGCTCAAGGTGATTTAGCCGGCGCCCTAGCGAGCGCTGAAAAGGCGCTTGAAGCGGACAAAGGTCACGGCAAAGCGCTCGGATACCGCGGGGTCTTACTCTATGAACTAGAGCGGCAAGCTGAGGCGCTACCGGCGCTTCGGTCGGCGGTCGATTCAGGCGTTGTTGATGGGGCGGTGCACTTTGCCTTGGCGCGCTGCTTAGCCGCAGCGGGTGAGCTGGTTCCTGCGCTAGAGCACACCGACCTCGCTTTGGTCGACCAGCCTCAGAACTGGGCCTTCTTGTTTGTGCGAGCGCGCTTGCTCAGTGATCTGAATCGCTACGACGAGTCGCTTGTGGCGCTGCATGCGACGGTTCAAGCCGACCCGACCCAAGAGGAGCCTTGGATCGTCTTGTGCACGGTCTTGATCAACTTGGGTCAAGTGGGTGATGCGGTCATCAACCTTCAAAATGCGATGCGGCACGTGCCGCAAACCGATCGCATCCAGGAGCTGCTGGCTCATGCTGCGCTGACCAACGGTGACGTTGATTTGGCGACGCACCAGCTCGAGCAGCTCACGAAAACGCATCCAGAGGATGCGACGACGCTCGGAAACTTAGCGCTGTGTTACGTCGCCGGTGGTCGTCACCAGATGGCCGAGTCGGTCTATCGAAACGCCTTGGCTTTGGCACCAGGTGATGCCGTGCTTCACTATCAACTCGCCTCACTGGTTGAGGATAAAGAGGGTGAAGCGGCCTTAGCCGAAGCGGTCGAGCATTACGGTAAAGCGATCGCTGCCGATGCCACCATGTGGGAGCCGCTGAGCGATCTGGGGCGTCTGCACGTGACCCAGTCTGCTATTCAAGATCTCGACCGCGCTTTTCGCTTGTTTGACCAGGCTCGCTCGGTCGCCGGCGATCAACCCGAGATTTTGTTCAATATGGCCTTAGGCTATGCCCACAAGGGCGATAACCAAGCCTGCATGAAGGCATGTCGCCAAGTCCAAGCTCACCCTGACGCGGGCAACGCACTCAAGGATCAGGCGCACGCCCTAGCGAAACACGTCGGTGGCTGACCGATGGGTTCTGTAGAGCTCTTCTTACTGTGCATTGCTGCGGTCTTTTTGATCGGAGTCGTGGGTGAGTTGGTTTTTGCCCGCACGGGTGTGCCCGATGTGGTTTGGCTTATTGTGGTTGGTGTCTTGATGGGGCCGGTCTTCGGCTTAGTTGAGCGCAAGCTGCTCATGGATATAGCGCCTTTCTTTGGCGCGCTGACCTTGGTGATCGTGCTCTTTGATGGTGGCGTTCGGCTCCGCTTGGGCGAACTGGTGTCGGCGGCGCCTAGGAGTCTTTTGCTGGCGGTGAGCGGCTTTGTGGTTGCGATTGTGGCGATCGCCGCAGTGAGTATGGTCTTCGCGAAGCTAGGGGTTTTGCCCAAAGCCTCGTGGACCTGGACCCATGGTTTGATCCTCGGCGCCATTGTCGGGGGCGCAAGCTCCGTGGTGATTATGCCCGCGCTCGACCTCGCAGGTCTCGACGAGCGTTTGAGCAATCTCCTCAAGCTAGAATCTGCGCTGACTGATGTGTTGTGCGTGGTCGGCGCGGTGACCCTAATCGAACTCGCTGTGGGCGGCGCCTTTGATAAAGGCGCGGTGTTATCGACCTTGGGTGCGAGCTTTGGCATCGGCCTGCTCTACGGCGTTTTGGGTGGGTTGATGTGGATCGTTCTGCATCGGCTTTGGGGAGGCTCAAAGCACGAGTACCCGATCACCTTGTCGGGTCTTTTAATCTTGTATGTGATCACCTCAAAGGCGGGAGGAAGCGCAGCGTTAGCTATTCTGACCACCGCCATCGTGATCGGTAACGCCGGGGCTGTGACGCGCGTCTTAAAGATGCGCGACGCGGTCACTCTTGAGCTCGACGTCGAGCGCTTCCACGGCGTGGTCAGCTTCATGATCAAGAGCTTCTTCTTCTGCTTTATCGGTTTGATGCTCAATCCACCCTGGTCCTTGATCGGTGTCGGCGCCGTGCTGGGTTTAACCCTGCTCGCCGTTCGCTGGCCGACGGCTCAGCTGGCGCTAAAAGGTGCTGGGTTTTCTGCTGGTGAGCGCGGCTTGGTCGCGGTGTGCATGCCGCGCGGGATGGCTGCAGGCGTGCTGGCGATCCTACCGGCTCAAGCTGGCGTCCCCGGGATGCAGGAGCTCCCCGTGGTGGTGTTTAGCTGCGTGGTCGTGACGATCTTAGCCTTTGCGGTGGGGATGCCCTTGATGACCCATCGCATTGAGGCTGCGAATCAAGCTGAGGATATCGACTCAGAAGGCGACGACTCGGACGCTGGGGATGGACCTCTAGGCGCGCTGCGTTTGACTGCGACTGAGCGGCCGAGCGACTCAGAAGCTGGAGAGCATCCGACCGTACCGCTTACCTAGCGGCGGTGGCGCAGGTCGAGACCCCAGCACCCACGACATTCATGCCGGTATCCTCAGCAGCGACGCTCATGCTGCCGTCGCCGCTGACTTGGTAGACTCTCGTCGATTCGCCCATGCCGTTTTGACGAACGAAGATGAAGAAATCGCCGCCCCAGTTGGCGAAGGCGAAGGTGTCGATGGTGAACGCTGAGGGGAAGCCCTCGAGGTTGATGGTCCGCTCAACTCGGGCGTTCTCCTTGTTGATCTCGACCACGCGTGCGGGGACTTCGAGCGGAAGAATAGCCCAGAGCTGACCCAGGCGATTACCCGTCAATTCAGATTGGCTTGGCAGGGTGCCTACAGTGGTGACGTCCCAGCTGTTTACATTGAGTCGAGCCAGCTGTGATCGATTGGCGATGAAGAGCTCGTCTTCAAACCCGTTCACTCGGGTCGTCGCAAAGCCCATTCCGAAGTGACCAAAGTCGCTCTCATACTCTGTCTCTTCACACTCCATGGTCTCGAGGTTCACGGCGTACAGGGTGTCGTCGTAGTAACGCACATAAGCGACCCCGTTACGGGCGATCGACATGGAGGCGGGCTGACCGGCAAACTGACCACAGTCTAAATCACCGACGTGATTGAACTCGGCTTCGCGGGTGTCGTAATAGTAGATGGCTTCGCGATCCTTATCGATCACGTAGATGGCGTCCTCTAAGCCTTTGCAGTCGTTCTCGGGCGGCGGATCAATCGGCCGACCTGTGTCTGGGGTCCCCGCATCGTCTGTGTTCCCGCCTGGGTTTCCTGCGTCGTTGCCGTTGTTCCCGCCTGGGTTGCCGGCATCGACAACTCCACCCCCGTTTTGACCGGCATCGAATGAGCCGGTGCCGGCGTCGACCGTGTTGCCGTTTCGAGATCCATCACCGGTTGTCGATAGGTCAGGGCCACATCCTAGAACTAAGAGGCTAATTACTAGGGCAGACAGTGTTGACTTCGACATGGTCGATCTCCTTTACGGGTTCCTTTGGGATAGGGGGACTCGACCCAAACTACACCAGAAGACATTTCATAAAAGCGGGAATATTTGAGTTCAATGAACAGTAATTTTGAACTATGAATACACCGGAGGCTCTATGCAAATCACGCTCGACCAACTCTTAGCCCTCGAAGCGATCGTCCGCACGGGGAGCTTTGCGCGTGCTGCGGCCGAGCTGCATCGCGTCCCCTCTGCGGTGAGTTATCTGGTGCGCGGGCTTGAGTCCGCTACCGGCCTAGAACTCTTTGATCGAAGCAAGCGTCAAGCCGTTCTCACGCCCGCAGGATATCGGCTTTTAGAGCGAGCTAAAAGTGTTCTGGATGGGGCGCACGGGCTCGAAGCTTTGGCGGTTGAGCTTCGGTCGGGCTGGGAAGCAGAGCTGCAAGTGGTCGTCGATGGAGCCTTACCCTTTGGACCGGTTACCCAAGTGCTGCGACGGTTTGCAGATCCTGACGTCCCGACGTTTTTGCGCGTGGATATCGAGTATCAAGAGGGCGTGCTGCACCGATTTGAGAAAGGTCGAGCCGATATCGCCTTGGTCTTAGGTTTTGAGAGCGGTGGGAGCGAGACCGGTTTTGACTGCAAACCGCTCGGCACGCTTGAATTGCTCCTAGTCGCCTCACCTGCTCATCCGCTCGCTGATGTTGAGTTGACACCAGAGAACCGCCAGCACCATGCGGAGTTGGTCGTTCGAGATTCATCCCCAGCGTTTGAAGCGGCGAGTAAACCCTCTTTTATGGGCAGTCGAAACGTTGTGTAT
>JBDQPD010000048.1:0-24884 GCA_040260805.1 Myxococcota bacterium
ACCCGGAAAAGTCTGCCAGGGTTCGCCGCCAGTCGATACCAATCGTCCAACTCAGAGCGAAACTGCAGCGCCTCTTCTCGAACCGAAGGCATGGGACGACTTGCCCCGCTCAAGGAGGTCATCCACGCCGGGAAGCAGGCGTTCGCTGTTTTCGGCACGCCCGTACGCGGCAGAAGATCCATCTTGGTCAAAGCCACACGGATCGCGCCATGAACGCTGGTGTTGAGGAAGTCCATGGCGGTCGCCATCGAGGTCGAGCGCTCACCCCCTGCGTCTCGCTCAGCGAACGCGACGCTGGGGAGATGAGCCGCAGCTTGCTTTACGCGGCCCTCAAAATCATTAGATGCCCCGAGAAACGGACGCCACTCCCCGCGCAGTGGCAGCTCGCCGACTCCAGCTTGAGCTGTCGGCAGGACCGTTCCACGCGCCAACGCTTCGGCGCCGAGGCGAGCCAAGGCGACCAAGCCGCTAAAACTCGCTCCGTGGCGAAGGTTAGGCGGGAGTTCAACGTCTGCCAAACTCAGCAAGTGCGCCATCGCCGCGTCAGCCTCTACGACCTGGACCGGTATACGCCAGGGCTGAAGTCTGGGCGCAGTCCCGTTGACCGCCTCACCATGGCTTTGATCGTTCAGCGTGGGGCTCGCCAGCGGTGCCCCTGGAAGGCTCGGCAGCTCAAGCACGACAGCGCCCGGCTCAAAGCGATAACCCTTCCCGCCAAACAGCCGGGTCGGAAACCGCAAGCCTTTCGGGCTCAACGCAAACGGGTGGACGGCGACGCTGCCTGGTACAACGGCTTCTTCGAGCGACGCTGGAAGGTCGGTGTCTTCGCACCAAAGAGCGAGTTGTTTATCTTTGCTCCAGAGAGCGTGAAGAACGAGCAAGCAGCCTCCAGGAGATCGAAAGAAACCTCCACCGTGTTCGGTCTTTAGCACAGCTTCTGCCGTTGCAAAGCCATAAGCCGATTTAATCTCACACGATGAACACTCAAGAGACCCTTGTACCCCCTGTCGCCTGCCGCCCGATTCGTATACGGATGCGACGCAGAGGTACCAAGTGGAGGCAGTTCGCCATGACGTTCGTTCAGCCTGTAGCCTTTGCGTTGCTTGTGCTCGGGTCGGTCGCCGAGGCGAACCCCGCAGCCGCTCCCCCAGCCGCGCGAGCGGCGTCTCAGGTGACTCATATCGGCCCCCTCAAGCTAGCTGCCCTGCCTCTGAACTCAGGCTCGACCAAGCTCAAGCCCGAGCTGGTCAAGGTTCTCAATGAGTTGATGTTGACGCAGGTCAGCGCAGACGGGCGCATCGGACAGTTGATCAGCGGGTCAGACCTTACTGATCTGCTGAACCTTGAGCAACAAAGGGAGGCGCTTGGCTGCGAGGCTACCGAGTGCATGACTCAACTCGCCAAGGCGATTGATGTCCCTTACTTGCTGGTGGCTCAGGTGGGCTTTATCGCTGAGCAGGTCGTCTTCAATGCGAAAATTCTAGATGTTAGCCAGGCTAATGTGATCGTCAGATCAGGTGGCCTAGTCGACACCACAGACGCCTTGCCTGGCCTGGTCACCCGGACCGTCAAAGAGGTCCTCAAGGGCTTTGTCGGACACACCCAACCGACCGTAAACTCGGCGCGAGACAAGACCCTTGAATCAGCCCAGGCACTGGCTGTTTTGGACCTAGAAGCGGTTCATGGTGTCAAAGCCTCCATGGCTGAAGTGCTCTCGGATATTTTGCTCTCACGCTTGGCTGAATCTCGGCGTTTCAGTTCGATCATTGCCGGCGAAGACCTGCGCGACATTTTGAGCCTAGAAGAGCAAAAGGCAGCGACCGGCTGCGCTGATGACAGCTGTATGACCGCGCTCGGCGGCGCGCTAGGCGTTCCGCTCATGGCGGTCCCAAGCATCGGTCGTATTGGCGACCAGTTCATCCTCAACCTGAAGGTCATCCAGGTTGAGGAAGCCAAAGTGGTGGCTCGCAAGAGCGCCACAGCGCAAAAGGAGACCGATCTTCCCAAAGCGGTGCTGCAGCTCAGCGAAGACGCTCTGGAGGCTTTATTCGGCGCCGATGCGACCATGACCGCTGGGCAGCTCGAGCGCCGATTGCAGCGCAACCTCATGCGGCGCTCCGCGATGGTGCTCGCCTTGGGCGCGCTGGGAACCATGGGCTGGTCGGTTGTTGATTTGGGTCAGGCACAAGCGGCGCATGACGACCCGGCGACTGGACTGAGCACCGACACCTTCGATCAGCTTTTAGCGGCCCAAGAGGTAGCGGTGACGGCACGCTGGGCTTCGATTGGCGGGGCTGCGCTTGCGGGCGCACTGTGGACGCTTGCGCCCGCTATCGACCCCCCTTAGAGGCTCTAGAACACTAGATCGATCACCGGCATGAAGTCGTTCGAGCGAGCGCCGCCCATCGCATGACTGTCTGAGTTGAGCCAGGCGACGCCTAAGCTGAGTCGATTAGAGCGCCCATCAGCCCCTCGCCACAGCCCGACATCGAGCACCTGGCGGACCAGCAACATCATCGGGTTGTCGGCAACGCCAGTGGCATAAAGATCAAGGCTGGTGCGTGAACGAAGACCGCTCGAAAGGAGGCGATCGTAGGTCGCGCCCAGTCTCGCTCGGTAGCCGTCGGTCGCCGGCGCAAAGAGCAGGTCAAGCCAACCCTCACCAGGGCTTTGGACGTGACGGTCGGGCTGAGTGAACGCGACGCCTAAGGTTACGTCGCTGCGTACCGTGTAGACCCGTTTGTCATTGCCTTTTGACCAGGTCAGACCGGCACGCGGGACCACCATCCAAGGGATCTCCACGTCGTTCGGGAAGAAGGTTCCCGCGCTGTCGCCTTGAACCATGCGCATGGCATAGGTCGGCACCCCAGCGCCCCACTCAATACTGAGTTTGCCGCCACCGAGTTCACCGTGGTCGAACCGCAGCGCGAAGTGCGGACTTACGAGCGCCACTAGGGGATGCAAACGCAGCTCGAGGTTGTCACGCAACCCCACGCGCAAGGGGCTAAAGACGCCAGTCTCCCATTGACCTTTTTTGAGCAACTCGGAGGTATCAAGTGGCTCGATAGCTTGAGCCGGCAGCGACACCCCTGCGAATAAGACCATCAGGAGATATTTCATGGGAGCATCCATTTCACAACGACGGGTGCGTGATCGCTCAGCTGCATGGGATCAGAGACGATACCTGCTCCGCTGACCGTGTAGTCGGCCCCGTCCCCGGGACGTTGTAAGACCTCGCCTTCGTCTCCAGCAAAGCTCGTGTTCGTGAAGAGATAATCGAGTTTGCGGTTCCAGAAGTGCGCTTGACCGTTGTCATCAACAGGCGGCGCCACGGTGTGCGAATACCAACGCGACTGCCCAGCTTCATCAGCGCCCTCGTAGGCGGCAAGCGGCATGTGGGCTTGGTATGAATCAAAGAAGGGCTGCATCGCATCGAGTTTGTACGGAGCGCCCTGAAAATCGGTCTCCTCCGGGACGGGCTCTTCATCGTCAAACTCGTCGTGCTTGATCGTTCCGGGTGGAATCGCATTGAAGTCCCCGCCGACAATAAAAGAGGTGCTCAAGCCATCGATCAACTGCTTGATCTGGACCAGATGCTTTCCGTTGGTGCCGTCGTTGTCGTAGGCTGCCGTGTGCACGTTGATCGCATCGACGATCCGTCCACCGCCGACGTCGAGTTTGGCATGCACGATGCCACGGTGAAGATAAAAAGCCTGCGTCAGCGCGTCCTGATCGGTTCGATCGGCTTGGGCGATGCGCTTGGCTTCGGTGATCGGGTACTTACTGTAGATGACGATTCCGCTGTCCACTCGACCCAGACCCTGTGTTGCCACAAACCGAGCCTGCCAAACGGGGACGAAGGCTGCGTAGTTCAAGGAGGTCTCTTCGAGCACCATCTGCACCATATTCTTGTAGGCGGTGCGCTTCGAGTTGCGCTCGACTTCTTGCGCCATCAAAACATCGGGGTCGACCTCATTGATCAGACCGATCAAGGCCTTGATATTGGTCTCGGCTTCGGTCTCGGTCATGATCGCTCGATCGCCCCAATAATCGAACCAAAAGTTAATCCGAGCGCCGCCATATTTGAGGTTCCAACTCATCACTTTGAGTTCAGCGGGCTGTGCGGGTGGATCAACGATCGTCGCCGCCGAGGTCACCGAGGTCGCCTCTTCACCCTCCCATGAAGTGTAGAGAGGTTCGCAGCCCACCCAGACTAAGAGTGAAGTGACGCAAAGGATTCGGCGCATAGGATGCTCCCTTGCCGCAACGTGCGGCATGGGCGAACATCGTCTAGACGATCCCGAGGTGTAAAGGGGCTGCGAGATGAGTGTGACGTCAACACGGCAGTTAAGCTTGATCGCTCGCCCGCGAATTTTGGTGACTGGCTTTGGACCATTTCCTGGCGTTCCAAGCAACCCGACCGCCGATCTCGTGCGCTCTCTCCCGAGGCGCCTGATGGGGCTCAAGGTCCACCGGCGTGTCTTACCCGTCACCTGGGAACGCGCCACTCCCGCTTTGGCCCGGGGGGTTGATCAGGTGGTCCCTCATCTGGTCCTGATGCTCGGTGTCGCCACCCAGGATATGACGGGCAGACTCGAGAACAGAGCCTTTAATCGGCTTGATGGTCGCCCCGACGCCGAAGGGGCGCTCATGCTTCCCGGACCGATCGTCCCGACCAGGCCAATGGACCACAGCCGATCATGTCACTGGCCGATCGAGCATTTGGTCAAATCGCTTCATCTCGGGGGGCACCAGCTTACCGAGTCCAATAATGCGGGCCGTTATTTATGCAATCACACCTACTACAACGCATTTGATTGCCCGGCTCCAGCGGGTGTGGGCTTTCTCCATGTGGCGCCCGGGCCATTGGAGAACCGCCACGATCCAAGGCGACGCCTGATCCTCGATTTGATCAGAGCTCTTGACCTGTGGCTTCGGACTTAAAGATCCGAGAAGCTAATCGCGATCCGCCGACGACGATGCCGGGATAGGAACCAGGGATCATCATCCACAAACTCGCCAGCGCGCCAAAAGTGAGCACCGGAACAGCGTGTCGACGGAGTATGCGAATGCGTTGCGATAGCCCCAGGCCTGCTCGAGCAAAGCTTGGGTCGAGGGCGTCAAGAGCGACGCACACAGCGCTCCAAAGCCAACCCAGGACCACAAAGGCGACACCGACCACCGGGATCAAGCCGAGCAGCATAAAGACCAAGGAGCCACACAACCAAACCACCATAATGATGGACACCGATAACGCGGAGGTTGCGAGACCTAAGCCCTTGCCCGGTGCGTGCCAGCCCTCGTGACGCTCCACCGCAAGGGCTAATCGATCGAGCAAGGGTAAACTGATCAAAAAACCGATCTGATAACCGAGCACCACGCAGCTCAACAATCCGACAGGCCAAGCGACGAGTCCGGTCAGGAGCGATCGAAACCAGCCCTCATCCAAGAGATAAGACAGCGCCGGATCGACAATCCCCGCAACCCAATCCACGCCATGACTGACCCCTAAACTCAACCCTGCGATCACCATCACAACCGAGATCGTAAATGGAACGAGCGATAAGGCAGCGATCTTCTTGCCCATGGTGAACGCAAGCATTGGAGCCACTAGACCAGAACTCAAGCCGGTGCCGGCAAGCGACGGTTGCTCAGATGATGGTGCGCTGGCAGGAAGCGGCTCAGGCGAGGGTGTAGTCATGGCGCAATGGTCCTTTGACGAGGCATGTGAAGCTTACGGTGTCCCCCATTGGGGCGCACCCTATTTTTCAATCGGATCCTCCGGGCAGGTTTGCGTCCATCCGGATGGTGACCCGAGCCATGCCACAGCCATGGGCGATCTGGTTAATAAACTGGTGGAACAAGGCTTTAGACCACCACTAGTCCTTCGCTTTCCACAGATTATTGGTCATCGGCTGCAATTGATTCAGAGCGCTTTTGATGAAGCGATCGCCGCCACTGATTATCGGGGGGGGTACCAAGGCGCGTATCCGATCAAGGTCAACCAGCAACAACGCGTCGTGGGCGCAATCCTCGAACAGTCGAGCGCAACGGGCCTAGGTTTAGAGGCAGGATCAAAGCCCGAACTGATGATCGCGATGGCGCTTCAAAAGCGATCCAACCTGATTCTGTGCAACGGCTTTAAGGACGCCGAATACCTTCAGACCGCTCTCCACGCACAGCTGCTCGGGCTCGACGTGATTGTGATCATTGAGCGTCTCGATGAGCTCCCCTTGCTGCTCAGCCTCGCCTCAGAGGCAGAAGTTCGTCCCCGAATTGGCTTGCGCGCACGCTTGCGCGGCCGCGGCTCAGGGAAATGGGCAGCCTCGAGCGGCGATCGAAGCAAATTTGGGCTGACCTCGGCAGAGATGCTCAGCGCAGTCGACCTCTTGCGCCAAAACCAAGCGCTCGATTGCCTCCACTTGCTACACTTTCACGCAGGATCCCAAATCAACGACTTAGAGCCGCTCCGGCACAGCCTTCAAGAAGCGACCCGTCTCTTGCTCGAACTCCGTCAACTCGGCGCCCACAACCTCGACAACTTAGACATCGGTGGCGGCTTAGCCGTCGACTATGATGGGAGTCAGGGCAACTCGTCGCTTTCAAAGACCTACACACTTGAGGAGTATGCCCGAGCCGCTGTCGATGAAGTCAGCTCGCTGTGTGACGCGGCAGGCGAAGCTCATCCTCGTCTTTTGACGGAGGCAGGACGAGCGACGGTCGCACACCATAGCTTGCTGGTGGTGGAGGTCATCGGTGAAGATGGCACGCTGCATCAACGCCACCTCGCCGAACCTAGCGCCCCTCTACCCACGGCGCTTCAGCAAGCTATCAATGAGGTCGAGTCACCGACCGGATCACTCGCTCAAAAACAAAATTATATTGAGTCTTTAGAGCAACTTACAAGCTCCTTGTTCAAGTCCGGACAGATTAGTCTAGAGACTCGGGCCTATGCCGAGTCGATCGAGCGGCTTGCCCTGAATAAGCTGCGTCTAGAGAGCCGCCAACACGACGCTCCACCCATGGGTATCACCGAGCTCGACAATCACCTCGCAGAGACTTGGTACGCTAACTTTTCGCTCTTTCAGTCCTTGCCTGATCACTGGGCGATCGATCACGATTTCCCGATCATGCCGCTGCAACGGCTCGATGAACGCCCTGAACACCGTGTCCATATTGGGGACATCACCTGCGATTCAGATGGCGAGATTCGACGCTTTGTCGCCGACCAAAGGGTGGCTGGGTTCTTACCCGCCCATCAACTCAACGATAAACCGTACTACCTAGGTATCTTCCTCGTCGGCGCCTACCAAGAGATCTTGGGCGATCTACACAACCTCTTTGGCGACCCCGACGCCATCGAAATCCAAGTCAAGGCCGGCGTCGCTCGAGTCGATTATCATGACTCAGGCAACTCGATCGAAGAGGTACTCTCGCAGGTCGGTTACCACGAAGAGTTCTTGATGAGGCGCATCATGGCGGCAGGTCAGGCAGAGCATGAAGAGCGGCAATTACCGCTGGCTAAAATTCGTCTGATCGCCGAGCAATACCGGCGAGACCTATCGGGATACACTTATCTCGAACCCATCGAGTCACGCGAGGAGTCCTCCTGATGCGCTTATCTTTGATCCTCCTAAGTGTCGCCGCTGCCTGCGCCGCTCCGCCCAAGAAAGCGGTGGTAAAAGCACCCTCCGAGGGCATCACTCGGAGCGCTGTGGTTCCGATGCTTGAGCCACCCAAAGATGACCGGCTGGATCCGAAGGTGCGGCCGACCGCTTATCAGGTTCGCTTGGACCTCGACCCGCGACGCGCAGACTATGGCGGTCAGGTCCGCATCGATTTAGAGCTCAACGAAGCCACCGATACCATCTGGCTGCACAGTGAAAAGCACGAGATCTACGCCCATGGGCTCACCGTTGCCAACCGCCGTGTTGAGGGCTCATCGATTGCCCGCGGCGCTCCCGATTGGCTCGCCATCAAGACACCCAAGGCGATCGGACCGGGCAAAGCCAGCCTTCTGCTGCAATTCCGTGGCGAGATGACCACGCCTCTTTTTGGCCTTTATCGCGTGGAACATGCGGGCGCTTGGTATATTTACACTCAGTTTGAATCGCTCGGCGCCCGCAAAGCATTTCCCTGTTTCGACGAGCCTGACTTCAAGGCGACGTTCACGCTTCAGATCCGCAGCCCTAACGAGAACCCATCCTTCGCCAACGCGCCCTTGGCTCAAAAGCCAACCGAGCAAGGTCCGTGGGTTCGTCACGTCTTCAAAACCACTCCGCCCCTGCCCACATACCTGATCGCCATGGCGGTCGGGCCGATCGATGTTGCGCATGACCCCGCCCATGATCTCAAGAGGGCCGATGGAAGCACCCTTCGGATTCGCGTCCTGACGCCAAAGGGCAAGTCAAAGCTTGCGACGCTGGCGCTGCGCGAAACAAAGAAGATCCTTGCGTTAGAAGAAGCCTATTTTGGCACGCCCTACCCCTTCGCCAAACTTGATCTGGTTGCGGTCCCAGATTTCGCCGCTGGGGCGATGGAGAACCCTGGACTGATCACCTATCGCGACCGGCTCTTGCTCATGGATGAAGCGACCGTCACACAATCAGAGCTGATGAGCTACGCGTACACACATGCTCACGAGCTGGCGCACATCTGGTTCGGTGATTTGGTCACCATGCGGTGGTGGGATGATCTGTGGCTCAACGAAGCCTTTGCCACCTGGTTTGGCTGGAAGATCGTCGACCAATACCGTCCTGATTGGAAGTATCTGATGGAGCGCATCGGATCTAAAACCTGGGTGATGGATGTGGACTCCACGAACTCAGCGCGCCGAATTCGCGAACCGATCAAGACCCGCGGCGACATTGAAAATGCCTTTGATGGGATCACCTACACCAAAGGCGCTGCGGTGCTGCAGATGTTTGAGACCTATATCGGTGAGGGAGCCTTCAAGCAGGGCGTGCGCGCCTATCTCAAAGCCAACGCCTGGGGCAACGCGACCTTTGCCGACCTCGCGAGCGCGCTCGCCGAAAGCAGCGGCAAGCCGAACCTCCCTCGAGCCTTTGGCACCTTCATTGATCAAGCCGGTGTACCGCTGGTGGATCTTAAATCGAAAGCCAATGGATCGGTTGAGCTCAGTCAGCAGCGCTGGGCACCCCTTGGCAAAGAGGAGCTCAAAGCGGGGTCATGGGAGCTCCCCTTCTGCGTTCAAAGAAGCGGCTCTAGTGAGCAGGTATGTACGCTTTTGACCGAGCCCATCGAGCTACAAGTCGGTGCAGGTACCCCGCTCCCCAATCCGGGGATGCAAGGCTACGCAGTGTGGCGTCTTGAGAACACTGATTTGGAGCGTCTCTTGAGTGGCTTTTCGAGCTTGTCCGAGACGCACCAGGTGGCGACCCTACAGAACCTGCGTAAACTCTACCGAAGCGGTGACTTAAGCCCCTCAACGATTCTGAAAATCACCCCTGACCTGCTCAAGAGCCAACACCACAGCGTGATCTATTCGGCGCTGTCACTTCAGGGCGAGCTCGGCCGACTGGTCGACGCAAAGCAGGTCCCCGCCTTTAGGAGATTGCGAGACCAACAACTTGGCGATCTGGTCGAACGCTATGGCTGGGGGGAGCCGGGCGAGACCAACTCGGCGCAGCTCAAAACTCGCCGCTTGGTCTTAGCAATTGCGGGCATCTCAGGGAAGCGACCGGCGGTGGTTGAAGAGGCGAGACGCCGAACGGACGCCTTTCTAGCGGGTCAAGCCGTACCCAGAGAGACCTTGGGTACTGCGCTGAGTATCACCGCTGAGAGCGGTGATGAAGCCCTCTTCGACCGCGTCCAAAAAGTATTTTTAGCGACGGATGACATCCAGAGGCGACGCCCATTGCGTGGCGCGCTGACCGGCTTTCGATTCGAGGGGGTTGTCGAGCGCCTGTTTAGCCTGATCGAGCACAAACAACTACGGGCGAACGAACGCAGCACGGTCATCTGGGCGGTTGCTGGTGACTACAGAACCCGTGACGAGGCGTGGCGGCGACTCAAGCCCATGATCCCAAAACTCAACAAAATACTGCCTCGACGAGGGGCACGATACCTTCCTTATTATCCCGTTTCGGCGTGTCGAGCGGACCTTGAACCCGAGCTCGATACGGTCTTCACGCCGTGGCTGAGCGCGCTGGACGGAATGGATCGCCACCTCAAGACCGCCAAAGAACGTTTGGGGCAATGCCTCGGCTTGCGATCAGCCTATGGTGATGAGTTGACGAAGATTCTAGCGCCTTAGGCTGTGGCAGAGTAGGCTCGTGTCATGGCAGCGATCGGCGCACTACCTCATGTCGAAGAAGCGTTCCAAGAGTTGGAGCGTTTACTCAACCTTCGTCGAAACAGCCCAAGCAACGAACCCGCTATTCGGGCGGCTCGCAACGCCGTGTATCAAGGGCTTGCGAACGCTATCGACATCAGCGGTACACTGGCTCTGGACGTCGAAGCCGACAGCACTCGCCTCACCGGATCCGCCCTGCACGGTAAGTCCTCTGCGGTCGGGCAAGTCTTTGGTGCTCTGTTTCACCACGGCTTGCGCAAAATTCGGCTGCACAATGGGCTAACGCCCGAGGAGTGGGACCGGTTTTTAGCGCTGATCAGCCAAGGAACCGAGCTGCAAGCCGAGATGCCTGGCGGAATTGCGACCGCGCTCTGGAAAGAACCGCTGCCGCACCTAGTTTTTGACTTCGCCCGCAGGCGAAGGCTGCTGATCGAAGATGACCCGGACGAGGTCGAACGCGACCAGCGCCGTGTGGCGCGGATCGTCACCGAGATGGTGGCGGAGCAAGGCGCTGGTCATGCGCGTCTAGCGGCTGGCGACCTCACCGCCGCCACCCTTGGGGCGACTTCTATGGGCGGCGAGCCTCCGATTCGAACCCTTGAGCGCTTCGTTGCGACCTTGGTGGAGATGGTTGGAGCCGATGAAGAAGGTCAAGACACCGAGATTCTGCAGCGCGCCACGCTGAACGTGGCTCGAGAAGCCTTCAGAGCAGGCGAGCTTCGACCCATTTTGCGCTTCTTTGATTTGCTCAAGGCGCCTGCCGAGGAGGGCAAGCGAGCCCAGGCGATCCGGCGTGAGCGACTCGCGACCCTGCTCGGCGGTGCATGTTGTGACCCTCACTCCGTCGCTGGATTTAGCGGCAAAGAGGATCAGTACGGCATGCTGACCACGCTCTTGCAGCAGCTTGGGTTTGATGCGGTTACCCCCTATTTGAGCTTGCTTGAGGTTCGCCCTGAGCCTGGTTTAGCGCAAGCGGTAGCGAAGGGTCTTGGCGTCCGCCTGAACAGCGCCGCAGCGGACCTGCGCACCTTCCTGAGCAGCCCAGCGACGACCGGTATTTTATCGCATTTCCTCGAAGCGTTGTCTGAGCTTGAGCCGAGCCCCCAGATGATCACGGTGCTCGAAGCGCTCCGCACCCATCAAAATCTCGACGTGGTCGAGGCGGTCGCCGATCTGCTCAGCCGCGCCGTCAGCGTGAACAGCTTGGAAGACGCCAGACGCTTGCTCAACTCAAAAGACTCGACAGAGCAGCGTGCGGGGCTTCGTTTCTTCCGAAAAGCCGGCGACGAGCGAGCGGCTCAAACCTTAGTCGACTTCCTAAACGGAGCAGCGGACAATGGATGGGACCGCTTTGCGCTTCGAAGAGCCTACGCGTGCCTCGGCGCGATGCGCTCCCACCACGGTCACGATCACCTCAAAAAGATTCTCACGGCGACCGGGCTGACCGGGCGTCTCAAGTCGACCGCAGAGGAGCAGATCCTGGCGGTCCGCGGCTTGGTCTCAGCCGATGATCGATTTGCTAACGAGCTGCTCGACGCAGTGATGAGCGAGAAGCAATACAGCGGCAAAGTCCGCCTAGCCTTGACCCGAATGCGCGGAGTGAAGGCGTGAGCAGCTTGGACGGACAGCAGATTGCCGGCTTCATGCGAGCCTTTCTCGCCGCAGGTAGCGAAGCTGCGAATAATGGTTTGCGCACAGAGCAATACAGCCAAGCGCTCAACGCCTTGTACAGCGCGCTGCTCGAAGTCTTCACCGTCTCCGCTCATGTCGAACTTCGCTTTGGTGCGGATGCCGTCTTCCTCAACCAACAAAAACTTCGGCTCTCGGGAGCGGCTGGAGAGCGCCTGACCAAACTGCTCGGCATCGCACACGAGGCTCAATGGGAGGGCTTTCGCTGCGACGAGATCCCGAACGAGGACCAACTCACCGCGGTCATGGCGCGCTTCGCTCGCCCCGATGTTCCAGGGACCCACCCCGGTCTTTTGCGGCGTCGTGGACCCTTTCGTTGGCTGGAAGAGGACCAAACAGAGGATGCATTTGGGCAGGGCTCGAGCCCGCTTGAGAGTTTGAGTTCTCAGGCGCTAGAGCACAGCTCGATGCGTAAGGTGCAGATCGAAGAGATCCAAGACGCGCTCGGTACCCAAGCCGGGCAAGCGCTGGAAGAGATCACCTTTATCTATGCTCGCGCCGTGTACTTCGTCGATCGGTTTATGGCGACGATGGAGGCGACGGGCCCGCGCGTCCCGCTCGATGAGAGCTCGCGGATCATCTGCGATCTGATCGACGGCTTTGAGCGCGACCCTAAATCGTTCTTAGCGGTCTCGATGGCGCGCCCTCAAGCCGGCAACTACGACGCCTTTCATCAGGCGAATACGGCGTTGCTTGCGATCGCTATGGGAGCGAGCGTCGGTCTGGGTCGCGAGCTGCTGTTCGAGATCGGCCTCTGCGGGCTTTTGCATCAAGTCGGCATTGTCGACATGCCGGACCGTATTCGCTCGAATCGAGTGCTCGCAAAGGAGGAGCGGGAGATCCTAGGACAGCTCCCCTACTGCACGGTGAGGCGCCTGCTCCAAGCGAAGGGGCCTGATCTGCAAGGCATGGCTCGGATCAACGCCATCCTCTCCATGAAAGATAAACTCGCCACTAAGAAGATGATGGCTGATGGCAACGCTCAATGGGTCCCGGTCAAGCCAGCTCCGCCGCTGATGGCCCGGATCTTAGCCGTTGCAGCCCGCTACGACGCCTTGACCAGCGAGCGTGAGTTCAGGCCGGCGATGAGCGCCGAAAAGACGATCCAATTGATGCTCAGACAGGGCGCAACGCTCGATGCTCGTTTGGTTCGCTTGGTCGCCAAGCTCAAGAACGTAACGATCTGACCTCGGGGCTCGGCGGCTCTGAGGGCTGCTCCGCTAAAAGTTCACGAGTCAACGTCCGCACCAGCGACGATGGATCCTTGAGCCCTCGCTCGACCGACAGCCCCTGCTGATATCCAGCCCAAAGGGCGGTCGCACGCACCATGGGGTCTTCGTCGTGGTCCATACGCTCAGCGATCGCCTCGCGCGCAGCCGGAGTATCCAGTGATGCCAAGGCGACCAGGACATTCCGGCAAAAACCTGCAGGACCAGCGCGCAAGATCGGACTCCCCGCAAAGCGCTGCTTAAAGCGCTCAGGATCGCGATAACTCAGCAGGTCGAGTAAGCGAGGGCTCAGGTTCTCAGCTCGCGGCTCCAAGCCCTCAAGTACAGGCGCATTGGCTTTGGCATTCCAAGGACAAATTACCGTACAGTCGTCGCAACCAAAGATGCGCTGCCCCATCCGCTCCATGATCCAACGTGGGATCATTCCATCCCACTCAATCGTCCAATAACTAATGCAACGCCTTGAATCGACTCGAAAGCCGTCTGGTGCGATGGCTTGCGTCGGACAGATCTGGACGCACGCTCTGCAGGTGCCGCAGCGGTCCGGGTGCAGCGGCGGCTCAGGCAAGTCCAAGGGCTGATCAACGACCAGTTCAGCGATCAGCGAGGCGGCGCCAAACTCAGGATGAATCAGCGAGCTTTGCCGACCAAACCAGCCGCCGCCTTGTTGCCAGGCTAAATGACGCTCAAGCACCGGCGCCGAATCGGTCACGGCTCGGAAGCGTAGAGCTTGACCATGCTCAGCTCGAAGCGACTCGCCAAAAGCTTGCATCGCCGCCTTGAGCTGGACGTGATAGTCTGAACCTCGCGCATACCGAGCGATGGTTCCAACCTCTGGGTCGCTGGGTTCGGGCTCGCAGCGATAACGAAACAGCTTGGACACCAGCTGTTGACCGTTTCGCAGTAAGCGCTTGGGCTCGCCGCGCCAGGCCATGCTTCTGCCTAAATAATGCTGATCCGCCAGATCTCCACGCGCTAACGAGTCAGCGAGCGCGCGCCGCGGCTCGGGTGGGGTTTGAGGCCCTTTCATCGGCGACTCGGCACGGCAATCGCCGACAAGTTTCGCCCGGCTAAAGCGCCGTCGCGGCGATAGGAATGCCACCGTTCATCGGCGCAGGTGTCGATACCGCTCCAAACGACCTGGCTAGACGAGATCTTCAGCTCGCTCAACTGCCCCTGAATCAAAGCTCTCAAATCACAGCAAAACCGGCCGTCGGCCTGCTTCGCTTGAGCGACCTGAGGTAAGGTCTCAAACATCGTCTGCCCCACCTCGTAGCTCGCCGCAGCGATGTGGGGACCCACCCATATCTTGAGTTGGTTTCGCTGCGCATTGCGGCGCTCCAGCGCAGCGATGGTCTCGGGTACGATCTGCGCCAAGGCGCCGACCCGACCGGCGTGAACCGCTGCAACCCATCCGCAATCAGGAGCCAGCATCAGCAAGGGCACGCAATCTGCGGTGAGCACGCCGACGGCGCGCCCGGGCTCGTCGCAAAGGACAGCGTCGGCTGGCGTCTGAGCGAGGCTCTCGACGGATTGCCCCGTCGCCTCCACCACGCTCGACGAGTGAATTTGTTGCACTAAGACCAGCTCGGGAGCAGGCGCGCTCAAGGCACCGACCGCGGCGGCTCTGTTCTTGAGTCGATCATGAGCGTTCGTGCCGTAATCAGCAGGCGCACCCCAAAACCCATGGAGTCCGTGGCTCAGCACCGGCGTCGAGACCGCAGCCGCCATCAGCCACAAGCTCGCAAACGATCGACCAGCTCTCGAAAGTCGTCGGGAAGCGGCGCCTCAAAATGCATCTCATCACCGGTTACAGGATGAATAAACCCTAGCGTTTGAGCATGAAGCGCCTGGCGCGGCATCCCCTTCATGGCGCTGCGTGAGTCTTGATGCGCCACGCCCTTCCAGCGGTTGGCGCCGCCATAAAGGACATCGCCAACCAGCGGCGTTCCAGCTTCGCTCATATGCACTCGGATCTGGTGGGTTCTGCCGGTGAGCAGCTCGATCTCGACCAGCGCGCAAGGTCCTAAGCGCTCAAGGACCTTAAATCGGGTCTGCATCCGACGCTCAGCCTCAACCGTCCCGGTGAAGCGCAGCCGGTTCTTGGGATGTCGAGCGTGAGGAGTGTCGATCAGACCTTCTTCGAGCTTGGGCTTGCCTGCGGTCACGCAGACATAACGCTTGCTCACCTTGCGCGTAGCGAACGCCAGGCTGAGCGCTCTGTGGGCCACGTCGCTGCCAGCGACCACCATCACCCCCGACGTGTCCTTATCGAGTCGATGAACAATGCCCGGGCGCTGGACCCCGCCGATGCCAGACAAGCCAACGCGCTCAAAGATCAGCCCGTTCACAAGCGTTTGGTCGTAACAGCCCGGAGCCGGATGCACCGCAACACCCGGTCTTTTGTTGACCACCACCACATGATCATCTCGATAGAGGAACTCGAGCTCAAGGTCCTGCGCCTCGGGCGTTGCTGGTTTCGGGTCGGGCAGACGGACAACCACCGCTTGTCCCGGTTTGAGTTTGAGGCGCGGTTTCGCTGAGCACTTATCGACGCTCACCTCTCCGTCGGTGATCAACCGTTGCGCCGCCGAGCGGCTCAGCGATTCGATGTGATCCGTGATGTAGCGGTCCAGGCGCTCGCCTGCGTCCGCTTTGGTCACCTTAAGTTCAAACCACTCTGGCACGCTGTGCTCCGAAAAAACAAAATGGGCCCTGCTGCTGAGGGCCCATCGTCCTTAGCCTAAAGGCTGAGGTGATTTCTACTTCTTAGCCTGCGGAATACGCTCGGCGATGCGTGCCTTACGACCGCGCAGATCACGCAGATAGTACAGCTTCGCACGGCGAACCTTGCCCAGACGCTTGACCTCGATCTTTTCAACTCGCGGCGAATGCAGCGGGAAGATACGCTCCACACCGACGCCGTCCGAAGCGACCTTACGCACGGTGAAGGTCGAGCCCGACCCGTTGTTGCTGCGTCCGATGCAGACCCCCTCAAAGAGCTGCACGCGCTCCTTGGAGCCCTCGCGGATCTTAGCGTGTACCGTCAGGGTGTCCCCTGCGCGGAAGTTCGGAAGGTCCTCTTTGAGGTACTCTTTCTCAAGCTGATCGATGATGTTCATGACCGGCTCCGTTCTAGTCTCTAAATTAACCGCCGTGGGCGGAAGCGGAGAGCCCCTTAGCCAGGCACCTGATGGCAAGCAAGTAAAAAGGCGCTCGGACTTAGGCTTGTCTTAGCCTGGCCAAAAGCCCAAGCTGCTCTCTGGAGCTTTTATGACGCAACCTGCTCAGCAGCCCGTTCGACCGTACATCTACTACGATACCACCATCTCGGTGTGCAGCCAATGCCTGCGTAAAGTCGACGCGAAAATCGTCTTTCAAGATGACCAAGTCTTCATGAACAAGCGCTGCCCTACCCACGGCTGGGAGCGCGTCTTGATCGCCGATGACATCGAGTACTACAAGCGCGCTCGAGAGACCTTTCTCAAGGTCCCTGAGCAGCCGCTGCGCCAGCAAAGCCCCATCCGCTATGGCTGCCCCTACGACTGCGGTCTGTGCGCTGATCACGAACAGCACAGCTGCGTGTGCGTCGTCGAGATCAACGACGCCTGCAACCTGACCTGCCCGACCTGTTACGCCAGCTCTGGCACCCACCGCACCACCGAGAAATCACTCGAAGAGGTCGAGAAGATGCTCGATGTCTTGGGACAGAGTGAGGCGGTTGCGGATGTCGTCCAAATCAGCGGCGGCGAGCCGACCATTCACTCCCAATTCTTCGAGATCCTCGATGCAGCTAAGGCGCGGCCGATCCGCCACCTCATGGTCAACACCAACGGGATTCGCATCGCCAAAGACCCGGAGTTTGCCAAATAGCTCGCCAGCTACCAGCCAGGCTTTGAGCTCTATTTGCAGTTTGATAGCTTTCGAAAAGAAGCGCTCGAAGACCTGCGCGGCGCAGACTTACGCAAGATCCGCAAACAAGCGATCGATCGATGCAACGAACTCGACCTCTCAATCACCTTGGTGGTGACCGTGAAAAAGGGCATCAACGATGACGAGCTCGGTGAGATCGTTGAGTACGCGCTCAAGCAACCCAGCGTGCGCGGCGTCACCTTTCAGCCCGTCCAGCATGCGGGGCGCTGCGAAGAGTTTGACCCAGCGACCGACCGCTTGACCCTGAGTGAGGTGCGCACCGAGCTGCTCAAGCAGAGCGATGTCTTCGCCCCCGCTGATGTCTTGCCGGTCCCGTGCCACCCGGACGCCATCGCCATGGCTTACGCGCTCAAAATTGACGACCAAGTGATCCCGCTGACGCATATGATTCCAGACGATGTCTTGGTCAATGGAGCGAGCAACACCATCACGTTTGAGCACGACCCGGCGACCCGTGACGCGCTCTTTGATCTGTTCAGCACCCATCACTCTGAGACCAGCAGAGCCGACTCGCTCAAGGAGCTGCTCTGCTGCATTCCCAAGCTCAACGCCCCCAAAGAATGGGGCTACCGGAACCTGTTTCGGGTGATCATTATGGAATTCATCGACGCGCATAACTTTGACGTGCGCTCGGTCAAGCGCTCGTGCGTGCATTTCGTCCAGTCCGACGGGCGGATCATCCCCTTTGACACCTACAACCTGTTCTACCGCGACGAGCTGACGCAGACGGTGCTCGAGCCGATCCGCGCCGAGCTTGAGCCGGGTAAGAACTTCCCGCCCGCCCCCAAAAGCGTCCTGCGTTGACCACCTTTTTACTGGTCATGTTGGTCTGCGGTTTTATCACCGCAGCGATCGCCGAGCGCAAAGGCTACGCGCCGAAGTCATGGTTCTGGCTCGGCGCCATGCTCGGCGTCATCGGGACCTTCATCTTGATCATTCAGCCCAACAAAGCCTCAGCGCACGACGCAAAGACAAACGATGCAACCGATCCTCTTTGAGCTCGGCGGCACGCCGATTGAGTCGTACCTGGTGATGACGGTCATCGCCTGGGCCGTCGGCGGCACCGTATTTTACAAGGAATTTAAGCGGTTAGCGTGGCCTCTTGAGACCATGCTCTTCGTCATGGCGGGCTGCATGTTTGGCGCCGCCATCGGCTCGGTGATCTTCTCGCTCTTGTTCTTAGACTGGCACGAGATCGGGCCGCGCCTGCGCGCCACCGAATTTGTCGGGCGCACGGTGATCGGTGGGATCATCGGTGGTTACGTGGGCGTTGAGCTCACCAAGTGGCGCCTAGGCTATAAACACTCCACGGGTGACGCGTTCGCCGTGGCGATTCCCATCGGTCATGTGTTTGGACGGATCGGCTGCCTGCTCGGCGGCTGCTGCTTTGGGACGCTCACCGATTCGGCGCTAGGCGTCACCTATCCACCAGGCTCGCCAGCCTTTCTAGCCCACGCCCACGCCGGCTTGATCGACTCCACCGCAGCGGCGAGCCTAGCGGTCCACCCCGCCCCGCTCTATGACGGGCTCTTTGATCTGCTCTTGTTTGCGGTGCTCTGGAGCCTGCGCTACCGCTTCTTGCTGCGTGGGCAGCTGTTTCGGATCTATCTCGCAGCCTACGCAGGCGCTCGGTTCATCCTCGAGTTTGGGCGCGGTGACTTTGGCTTTCCCGACGCGGGCGGACCCAAGCCTGTCCAGGTGCTTTTACTGCTCGCCGCCATCTATTACTCGGTCAAGGTGTGGTGGACCGAGCGTAGGGCGCAGCAGGCGCTCGAAGTGGCGAGCGCATGAACCCGCTTATTCCGTCACGCTGGCTGCTCGGCGCAGCCTTGAGCCTGCTCGCGCTGATCGGCCACGGCAGCGGCGCGGTGAACCTAGACGGCTTGAATCCGCTGATGTTGAGCGGCTGCGCGCATGACCCAAGCAAGCGGCTCACGATTCATCACCTCGATCAAAGTCAAAAGAGCATCACGATCAAAACGCGCCATTGGGTCGCGCTTGAGCTCAAAGACGGCTCGACGACGCAGGGGTATTTTGTAGGGAAAAGCCCACCTCATATCACACTGAGCACCCTCCGTGGCCAGAGCTGGCTTGTTCCGATGAGCGCCATCCAATCGATACGGTTGCGCACACCCCGTGATGGTTGGAAATACATCGGCTACGGGTCCCTCATCGGCGCTGTGCCTGCGTCACTCATTGGCGGTGGGATGATGTATAGTATACTCGGTCACTTAGGAGGCGGTAACACCCCCTTGAATTTCGTCGGTGGTGCCATCGTCTGCGCCCCGCTTGGCGCTGTTCCCGGAGCGGCTCTGGGCGGGGTCATCAGTATATTCGATGGCGCAAGCCAGGACCTCGACCTCGAGTCAACCTGGGAGCTCAGGTAAGCGTCGCTCTCATGCCCTGCGGACGCCGCCACTACCTTGACCCCTACGGAGTGCTTTGATGTGGCTTAGACGATCACCATGGATTAGCGGCGCCGTGCTCAGCTCGGTGGCCTTGCTGTGCCATGGCAGCGGCGCGGTTAACTTGGACGGCCTCAACCCCCTGCTCGCGGCCGGCTGTGCGCATCAGCCAGGCAGTCGACTAACCGTGCGCTCCAAGCGCCCTGAGGGACTGTTTTTCAAAAAAAGCGTCACGCTCAAACCAAGCCACAAAGTACGTTTGTTTCTAAAAGACGGCTCCTACGTTGAAGGGCAATTCCTCAAAAAGGTCCTGGGCGGCTTGAAGGGACGGACATCGAATGACCCGACACGGGGAGTACCTTCAATCGAGCCCGGCGCTGCGTCGACGCCAGACACGGCGCACGCGATCGTTATCCAACGTCACAACGGTAGGGTCCGTCGCATTCGGTTCGCTGACATCCACACCATCGGCTTCGTCAAACCGCGCGACGGCTGGAAATATGCCAGCGTCGGAGCCCTAGTCGGAGCGGTGCCTTTAGCAACCATTGGCGCAGCTTGGGGCTTCAATAACCTTGCAGGGCAAGCCGGTTTGGTCAGCTATAGTTACGGCGAAGCGATCGGAATAACAGCCATGTGCGCTGGCCTTGGCGGGATCCCGGGCGGAGCGGTCGGTGGGCTAGCAAGCTTGCTGCCGAGCGCTCGCTTCAAGGCGCAGCTCGGGCCCGACTGGAAGCTCGAGTAGGCGCTCAACCCGCCCCAGCCTTGTCACGAGGTTCGGTCCACACTAACCTCATCGCGCGGAGCGTCGATGCGTTTTAACCTCTCAGCCTGGCAAACCGGCGCGCTGCTCAGCGTGATCGCCCTGGCGAGCCACGGCAGCGGCGCCGTCAATTTAGACGGTCTGAACCCCCTGCTCGCCGCCGGCTGCGCGCATCACCCGGGCAGCCGACTCATGGTCCGCAATGCACGCGATGAAAAGCGGAGCGTCACGCTCAAAGCCAACCACAGAATCCAGCTTACGCTCAAAGACGGCTCAACGGTTGAGGGCCTTTTCGTTGAGAAAACCGATGAACCTGCCCCGGCTGCCCGGCCGGAGGTCGCTCCAGACGGGGTCCTCTTTGTCCCTGCCTCGCCAAGCACGGGCAGATCGGTCACCCTTCAGCTTGAAGATGGCTCAGTGCAACAAGTCCCGATCGCGCAGATTCGAGGCATTGGGTTTAATCACCCGCGCGACGGGTGGAAGTATGCACGGATCGGTGCGTTCATCGGAGCGATACCGGCAGCCCTTGTCGGTAGTTTGTTGTCTGAAATTGCAGGCGGCGGAGGCACACCATCGATCGATGAAAGACTAGGCTGGATGGCGATTTGCGCGCCCTTCGGCGCCGTCCCGGGTGCGGCGCTCGTTGGGTTGGGCAGCTTTATTCCGGGGACACAAGCTGACCTCGAAACCGGCGACGAGTGGCTCCTTGAATAGGTTTTGGTGAGCGTAGCGCGCCCGGTCGCACCTCGAAATCTCGCCCGGCCCAGAAGCTCCTCACCGACGCTCACACCCAGCCCCTGCGCGGCGCGGATACGTTTGCGGCTCCGCCCTGCGAAATGTTTTTCCCACCGACGCTTGACACGCTCTCGTTCTGGACCACTATGAGGGTGCACTGAATGACCATTCATTTACGGAGTACGTGTCATGAGCAATCCCTTTGATCTAGGCGGTGGATTTCTTCCAGTCGACGGCCTCGAGTTTTCGATCGTCACCCCCGAGCAGTTCAACGACGACCAGAAGGCTTTCGCTCAAGCGACGCTCGAGTTCATGGACCGAGAGGTGCACCCCCACCGCGAGGCGCTCGAGAGTAAAGACTTCCCGCTGATGCGCGAGGTCATGGCGAAGGCTGGCGAGATGGGTCTGCTGGCGATCGAGATCCCCGAGCAGTACGGAGGCTTAGGTCTTGACCTGACCACCGCGTGCATCGTCGCCGAGAACATTGCGAGCGACTCGAACTTTGCCACCACCCATTTGGCGCACACCGGCATCGGCACCTTACCGATCGTCTACTTTGGCAACGACCACTCCAAAGCCATCGTGCTCGAAAAAGCAGCGTCGGGTGAGTGGATCGGGGCTTATTGCCTCACCGAACCCGGCTCGGGCTCCGACGCCTTAGCGGCTCGAACCCAGGCGCTCAGCGTCGACGGCGGGTTCTCGGTCACCGGCAATAAGCAGTTCATCACCAACGGCGGATTCGCCGACTATTACACGGTTTTTGCGCAGGTCAACCCAGCGGATGCTGAAGGCGGTCGTAACTTTACTGGCTTCTTAGCGCTGCGTTCCGAGGGCGGCATCGAGCCGCAAGCCGAAGAGCATAAGATGGGCGTGCGCGGCACCTCCACCACCCCAGTGCGCTTTGAAGAGTGCTTCGTCCCGGACAATCAGCGCCTCGGCGAAGAGGGCAAAGGGCATCGTATCGCCTTTGGCATCTTGAACATCGGTCGGCTCAAGCTCGGCGCAGCGTCGGTGGGTGGCGCCAAGATCGCCCTGGGTGGCGCCATGCAGTACGTCAAAGAGCGCAAGCAGTTTGGCAAGTCGATCGCTGACTTCCGCCTCACCAAGCACAAAATCGGCACCCTGGCGGCGGACATCTACGCCGCCGAGTCGATCTTGTACCGCTGCTCGGGCGACATCGACCGCAACATCCACGGGCTCGACGCCAGCGCTCCAGACTTCGCCGAGCAAAAGATCAAGGCGATCGAAGAGTTTGCGCTCGAGTGCGCAGTCAACAAAGTCTTTGGCTCCGAGGTGCTCAGCCGCACGGTCGATGAGTGCGTTCAGCTCCACGGCGGCTACGGCTTCGTCTCCGAATACCCGGCGGAGCGGGCGTATCGAGATTCGCGCATCAACCGGATCTGGGAGGGCACCAACGAGGTCAACCGCATGCTCATTCCGGGCACGCTGATGCGGCGCGTGATGCGCGGCAAGCTCATGAGCGTGATGCAGTTCCAGCAAGAGATCAGCCAGGCGCTCGCCAGCGGCGACCCGGGGATTCCGGAGTACGAAGGCGGAGCCGCCCCGGCGCTCAAGATCGCAGCCCAGCTGCGCCGCCTGAGCATCTTCGTCTCCGGCTTAGCGGCGGCGAAGTTCGACCGGAAGATCGTTCGTGAGCAGGTCGCCTTGGTCGCCTGCGCCGACCTGATGATTCAAGCCTACACGGTGGACTCAGCCGCTCGGCGTGCCGCCCAGAGCGGCAGCGAGCTGCAGTGTCAGATGGCGAACCTTCACGCAGCGATGACCATCGATCAAGCGCGAGGCTTAGCGAACCGTACGCTCAAAGACATCGGCGCTCGGGACGCAATGGCTATGATCCATCCGCTGCTCGATGACGGCGAGCTCAACCTCACGGAGCTGGCCTACCAGGTCTCGGTTCCCCTACTCGATGCGGGCGCATTCGTCGTCTGACGCCTTGTCGGCGGCGCTGTGCTGGGCCAAGGGGTCTGCATGAGTTTAGCGATCCCACTCTCCCTCATGCTGGCGGCGCCGCTCAATGGCGTCACCGTCTTCGCTGGCGATCAACCCGAGCCCTTCACCGCCGAAGTGCTCGATACGCTCCCTCACGCGCTCGGGCCTCGGGTCCCGCTGATCTTGGTGCGTCTTCGCGGTAAGAAGATCGAACACACGGGCGTGATTGCGGGGATGAGCGGATCGCCCGTTTATCAAGACGGTCGCCTGATCGGCGCCGTGGGCTACCGGATGGGTAGCTTTAGCAAAGAGCCGATCGCCGGGATCACGCCGATCGATCACATGCGTCAAGCGCTCACCGGGCAGGTTCGAGCCGGGAAGGCGTCGCACAATTTACAAAACGTCCAAGTGCCGGTCGTCATCGCAGGCCTTGACGCCTCGGTGAGCAAGCCCTTGCTCGATGAGTTGAGCCAAGCGACCGCAACGCCGCTGCGCGCAGTCGCCGGCGGCGGCTCGTCAAGCGGGCCGGCGCCCGACCAGCTGGTTAACGGTGGCGCGCTGGCGGTGGTGATGGCGAAGGGTGACATCAACATGTTTGCGCTCGGGACGGTCACCGAGGTCGACGAGAAGAGCTTTCTCGGCTTTGGACACCCGATGTTTGGCTGGGGCGCTTTAGCGATCCCGGTCGGCACCGCGGTCGTCAGCACCACCATCGCATCCCCCGCCAACGCCTTTAAAGTGGGCCGCCTGGGTAAGCTGGTCGGCACCATGACCCAAGATCGACTGCCTGCGATCGGCGGCACCATTGGGACGCCCGCACCGATGATCCCTGTGACCATCGACGTCGGCGAAGCCCAACCGTTCAAGGTCGATCTAGCGATTCACCGACGCCTGACCCCCTCTTTGCTTCGCTCGGTTGCGCATCAAGCGGCGTTACGCCGAACCGACTTTGATGCGGGTGGAACGGTCGGGCTGACTGGAACGCTCGAGACAAGCCATGGCAGCGTCAAGATCAATGAGTGGGTAGCCCACCCTCATCATCCAGGCACGGGCGGAGCCGTCGCCGAGCCCTTGCGCTGGATCTCGGCGATGCTCCTCGACAACCCGCTGGGCTCAGTGACTCTGAAGTCCGCAAAGCTCAAGCTGCACCGCTTGCCCACGACTCATGTTGAGGCGTTGCGAACGGTCGAGATTTTGAACCCGAACCCGCAACCCGGACAGCCGCTCGACCTGCGTCTGCGTTGGCGTCGTTATCAAGACACGGATCGGCATCAGGACGTCAGCTTGCCGCTCTCCAACGATTTAGAGGCCGGGCCTGCCCAGTTGGTGGTCGCCGGCGGCGGCAGCATCGATAGCCTGGAGCGGCATTGCGGCGACGGCGCCCCCCCTCGCAGCCAAAAGGAGCTGGTTCCCTGGCTCAACGACCGCGCCGACCCCCGCGCCCGAGCCCTTTTTGTGGTGCGCGCCATCCCGACGCAGAGCTTCGGCAGCCAGCGCATGATGCGCAGCGCCTGGGATGAGCGCCTCCCCCGCATTGACCTCGATAGTGAACCGGGCGGTTGTTTGATCGTCGCTCGGCATGATTTAGCACCTGCTGCTGGCCCGGTGGTCGCAGACCAGGTGCTCTCCTTCTCACTCCAAGGAGCACGCTGATGTGGACCGCTCTCGTACTCGCTGCGTCGACGCAGGTGATTCATCTTCATGGCGTTGACGACCTCGCTCAAGGCACCTTCGATGGCACCGCGCTGACGCGTCACGGCGAGCTCGTGACCTCGAATCGATACGCGAAAGTCGGGAAGGTTCCCGGACCTGCCTTGCGCGTCCTGAGCAATGGTCACCTGTTGATCGGCGCTCCCTTGCGGTTGATC